>CAJKHT010000015.1 GCA_905199755.1 uncultured Eubacteriales bacterium
TTTTCAGTATCGTTAAAATCAGTATAGTTATTATTAGTATTATTTGAGTATGATTTCGGAACTTCTTGAATTTCGATTTTCATATCTCTTGAAGTATGATTTTCATACTTCTGCAAGTTTGAATTTAATACTTCTTGATTTTCGATATTCATACTTTCGGTATTTTGATTTTCATACCGCTTTTCTTTCGGATTATGTATAAAGTTTTTCACATAAATTATGTTCGGTCTGCCAAGCCCCTGTCGTTTGCGTTCAATAAGTCCGATGCCGTTTTCAAGCTCGTCAAGCAGCTTTAATGCCTTTTGCTTTGCACAACCGAAATCACATAAAATATCATCAATGGTGTAGATGATATATACACGATTTTCCTCGTCAAACCAACAATTCTTTACCGACAGGCTCATACGGTCAAGCATAAAGCTATACAGTACCTTTGCTTCAACAGAAATACCGGAAAGCGTTTCATCTGTAAATAAGACTTTGGGAATACGGTAGAATGAAAACTGTTCCGCTTGACTTCCGTAAAAATATTCAAATTGTATCGACATTGTTGTGCCTCCTTTCCGTGTGTGATTGCATAAAAAAAGAACGCCTTATGGTTTGTTATAAAGCGTTCTCAGTTGATATTTTATTAAATTTTGACCTCCTTTTGCAGGGTATAACTTTTGTCTTTAACTTTACATTACCGTTATTAAAGACGAAAATCTTGTAAATTTCGGGTTGGAAAAAGAACTGAAATATATCAAGATAAATCGCAAAACCCTTGATTTTATGCGGCTTTCACCGTTTGTCTTTATTATACCATAGGGGCACAGCTTTGTTTCTCTGCTAATATCAAAGGGGCTTGATGTGGTTAATGTTGCTTCACTCGCGGGCGATACCATTGAAATTATAAGCAAGCATTATGCGCATAGCTTTGCAGAGTACAGAGCCGCCGCAATGGAAGTTGTGGGAAAATCTTTTGAACAGCTCGGAAATAACCAAAATTATTTAAGTCTTTCGGATAGTTTTTAATGCTCGATTTATCTTTTTAAGCACGAATGAATTTGTAGACAACTTTGTAGTCAAAAAGTTTTGACTACATACAAAAAATTAGTCTACAATACGAAAAATCACAAAAAGAAAAATCGCCGAAAACCTTGATTTTACAAGGGTTTGCGACGATTTATAAAAAGTTACAAAATGTCAAAATTGTTAAGGGGCAAACCCATTTTGTAAAAAAATCTTGCCCCCTACTTTGAGGGCTTACAAAATTTTTAATTACAATAAAACTCTGATTTTATTGTCAAAAATACCGTTTCTATGAGGTTTATCAGCTATGCTATAAAAAAATTAGACCTTAAAAGTTTACGCTTCTAAGGTCTATTTAGGGTATTAAATTTTTTAAAAATCGTTTTGCCCGGTAACAAAAATCTACTCCCACTCAATTGTTGCCGGAGGCTTTGAAGTTATATCATAAACTAATCTGTTTACGTGTTTTACTTCATTTACTATTCTGTTTGATGTTTTTTCCAACACATCGTATGGTATACGTGCCCAATCAGCTGTCATAAAATCTGTTGTTGTAACTGCGCGCAAAGCCAATGTATAATCATAGGTGCGTTCGTCTCCCATAACACCGACACTCCGCATATCCGTAATAACCGCAAAGTACTGATTCACATCGCGTTCCATTCCCGCATTTGCAATTTCCTCTCTGAAAATTGCATCGGCATCACGAAGTATCGAAAGCTTATCTTCCGTAATTTCGCCTATAACTCTTACCGCCAAACCGGGGCCCGGGAACGGCTGACGCCATACAAATTTCTCAGGCAAGCCCAACTCTATTCCCAATTGACGCACTTCATCCTTAAACAAGTCACGCAGCGGCTCGATAATCTCTTCAAAATCAACATGCTCGGGCAAGCCCCCCACATTATGATGACTCTTGATAGTCGCAGCATCACCGGCTCCGCTTTCAATGACATCGGGATAAATTGTTCCTTGAACAAGATAATCTACTTTTCCTATCTTCTTTGCTTCCGCTTCAAATACTCTTATAAATTCCTCTCCTATAATCTTTCTCTTCCGTTCCGGCTCTGTTACCCCCGCAAGCTTACCGAGAAACCTGTCCTGAGCATTTGCACGTATAAGATTTATATCAAACTGCTGTCTGAACAGCTGCTCAACCTCGTCACCCTCGTTTTTTCGCAAAAGACCGTTATCCACAAATACACAGGTGAGCTGCTTACCGACTGCCTTATGAATCATAACTGCGGCAACCGAGCTGTCAACTCCGCCCGAAAGTGCACATAACACCTTTTTATCCCCTATTTTCCGTCTCAAATCTTCTATAGAGCGCTGAGCAAATTCACTCATTACCCAGTCACCCTTACATTCGCATACCTTGTAGAGAAAATTACGCAGCATTTCCTTACCAAAAACAGTATGATTTACCTCGGGGTGGAACTGTACGGCATAAATCTTTTTTCCGGCATTTTCATATGCTGCGCAAGGACACGAATCCGATGCCGCAGTGATTTTAAAGCCGTCAGGTATCTGTGAAATATAATCGGTATGACTCATCCAGCAGATTGTTTCTTGAGCCAACCCGTCAAATAACAAGCTGTCGGATAACTTAATGGAAATTTTACCGTATTCGCGCGTAGGAGCTTTTTCAACCTTTCCGCCCATACTGTGCGCTATTAACTGGCTACCATAACAAATACCGAGAATCGGAATACCAAGGCTGTAAATTTCATTATTGTACTTGGGCGAGCTTTCTTCATAGACGCTGTTCGGACCGCCCGTAAAAATTATGCCCTTAGGATTTTTCTTCTTGATTTCCTCAATACTTGTTTTATAAGGAACAACCTCGCAATATACATTACACTCACGAACTCGTCTTGCGATAAGCTGATTGTACTGCCCCCCGAAATCAAGTACTATCACTGTTTCATTTTTCATCGGTTTGCCTCCATAATATAGTTATAAATTAATTATAACACCTTCCCTGCATTTTTGCAATATATTTTATTTTTAATTGTAAATGATAACTGTCTCATGAAAGATTTGTCATTGTTTTTTGTAAAATTTGTGTAATGTTATTTTAAGCTAACAGTCACATTTCATTCTATATATAGTGATTGAGCGGCTTATGTGGCACTTATGCCACAATATATTGTATTTGTCCCATTGACTTTTTGTTTTCACGGTGGTATAATAACAGAGATTTCATTATTTTGGAGAAAGGAAGATTTTTTTATGTATCAGGTAGTAAAGCGCGACGGAAAAATAACAGATTTCGATTTATATAAGATAAGCGCAGCAATCACAAAGGCTTTTGATTCACAGGATAAGCAATACAATACAAATATAATAGATTTACTTGCATTGAAAGTAACTTCGGACTATACGGATAAAATACACGACAATCTTGTTTCGGTTGAGGATATTCAGGACAGCGTCGAATCCGTACTTGTGCAGGCAGGCTATGCCGATGTTGCAAAAGCATACATACTCTACAGAAAGCAGCGCGAAAAAATCAGGAATATGAAGTCAACCATTCTTGATTATAAAGAGCTTGTTGACAGCTATGTACATCTGAGCGATTGGAGAGTAAAAGAAAATTCCACCGTCACATACTCGGTCGGAGGACTGATTCTCTCAAACTCAGGAGCAATCACCGCCAATTACTGGCTCAGTGAAATTTATGACGATGAAATTGCACAGGCGCATAAAAATGCCGATATTCACATTCATGATTTATCGATGCTTACGGGCTACTGCGCCGGCTGGTCACTTAAACAGCTTATAAAGGAGGGGTTCGGAGGAATTACCGGAAAAATCACCTCTGCGCCGGCAAAGCATCTTTCCGTGCTTTGCAATCAAATGGTAAACTTTTTGGGAATTATGCAGAACGAATGGGCAGGCGCACAGGCTTTTTCATCATTTGACACATACCTTGCACCGTTCGTCAAGGTTGATAAGCTTGACTACAAGCAGACCAAACGCTGTATAGAATCCTTCATATACGGAGTAAACACTCCGAGCCGCTGGGGTTCTCAGGCACCGTTTTCAAACATAACTCTTGACTGGACGGTTCCCGATGACTTGGCTGAGCTCCCGTGCATTGTCGGCGGAAAGGAAATGGATTTCTGCTACAAGGACTGCAAAAAAGAAATGGACATGATAAACAAAGCATTTATCGAAATAATGATTGAGGGCGATGCTAACGGCAGAGGGTTCCAGTATCCCATACCGACATATTCCATCACACGCGATTTCGACTGGTCGGATACCGAAAATAACAAACTGCTTTTTGAAATGACGGCAAAGTACGGAACACCGTATTTTTCAAACTACATCAATTCGGATATGCAGCCGAGCGATGTAAGAAGTATGTGCTGCCGTTTACGTCTTGATTTGCGTGAATTAAGGAAGAAAACCGGCGGATTCTTCGGCAGCGGAGAAAGCACAGGCAGCGTTGGAGTTGTGACAATCAATCTTCCGCGTATTGCTTATCTTGCCGAAAATGAGGAGGACTTTTTCCACCGTCTTGACCACATGATGGATATTGCGGCACGTTCGCTTAAAATAAAGCGGACGATTATCTCAAAGCTCCTTGACGAGGGACTTTACCCTTACACCAAACGCTATCTCGGTACATTTGCTAATCATTTTTCGACAATCGGTCTTATAGGAATGAATGAAGCCGGACTGAATGCAAACTGGCTCAGAAAAGACCTTACGCACGAAGAAACGCAGAAATTTGCCGCAAAGGTACTGACACATATGAGAAACCGTCTTTCGGATTATCAGGAGGAATACGGAGACTTATATAATCTTGAGGCAACACCTGCCGAATCAACAACATATCGTCTGGCAAAGCATGATGTAAAAAGATACCCGGATATAATAACCGCAGCAAAAGACGGCGGTACACCGTATTATACAAACAGCTCGCATCTGCCTGTTGACTTTACTTCCGATATATTCGATGCACTCGATATTCAGGACGAATTGCAGACACTTTACACCTCGGGTACCGTTTTCCATGCATTTCTCGGAGAAAAGCTGCCGTCATGGCAGTCCGCTGCGGCACTTGTGCGTAAAATTGCCGAAAATTACAAACTGCCGTATTACACAATGTCTCCTACATACTCGGTATGCTCCGAGCACGGATATATTTCCGGCGAACACTTCACATGTCCGAAATGCGGTAAAAACACAGAGGTTTACAGCCGCATAACAGGTTATTACCGTCCAGTTCAGAACTGGAATGACGGAAAAACGCAGGAATTTAAAGACAGACGGCTTTATGATATTGAACACTCAGTACTTAAAAAGCACGCACTTCCGACTGCCGATTATACGGAACACGTAATGACTTCGGATACCGAGGAAACACTGCTTTTTACAACAAAAACCTGTCCCAACTGCAAAGCAGCGCGGACAATGCTTGACAGCGCAGATATAAGCTATACCGTAATCGATGCCGAGGAAAATCCGGAGCTTACCCAAAAATACGGAATTCAGCAGGCACCCACGCTTGTTGTTTCAAAGGACGGAGAAGCCGAAAAATATATAAACGCTTCAAGCATAAAAAAATACACAAGGAATGTTACACATGCATGATATAATAATTATAGGCGGCGGCTGTGCAGGGCTTACAGCCGCCGTATATTCCGCAAGAGCCGGGAAAAAGGTACTTGTTATTGAATCGGAAACAATCGGAGGTCAGATAACCGCCGCACCGTGTATTGAAAATTATCCGGCAATATCCCGCATAAGCGGTATGGATTTTGCCGACAGGCTTTATGAGCAGGCGGTTTCTTTCGGTGCCGAATTTGAATTTGATACGGTGACAGGGCTTGAAAATACAGGAAATATAAAAAGAGTAATTGCGGAGGATTCCGTATATGAGGCAAGCGCTGTTATCATTGCAGCCGGCTCAAAATGCCGACCTCTCGGTATAGACAAAGAAAAGCAGCTTACAGGTCATGGCGTTTCTTACTGTGCAATGTGTGACGGTGCGTTTTTTAAAGGCAAAACAGCCGTCGTTGCAGGCGGCGGAAATACCGCTTTTACCGACGCTCTGTTTCTTGCACCTATATGCAAGAAAGTGTATATCGTTCACAGACGCGGCACTTTCCGAGCGGATAACACTTTGATTGAAAAATCAAAGCAGACGGATAATATAGAAATAGTCACCGATGCGGTTATTTCGGAGCTTCACGGAGAAACATCGCTTACGGGAATTACACTCACATATGCCGACGGCACAAAAGGCAGTCTCGAAACCGATGCATTGTTTGCCGCAATCGGACGCATCGCCTCAAATGGCATATTTAAGGATGTCGTCAGCCTTGACGAAAACGGATACATCATTGCCGACGAAAGCTGTCTGACCTCATCGGACGGAATTTTTGCAGCAGGCGACTGCCGTAAAAAAGCTGTTCGGCAGTTAACCACCGCGGCCGCGGACGGAGCATGTGCGGCAGCGGCAGCTTTGAAAATATGCTGAAAAGAACGGAACGCTTTATGATGAATAATTTATCGGAATGTACGCTTTGCCCCAGAAAGTGCAAAGCAGACAGAAACAACGGTATTGTTGGTTTTTGCGGCGCTTCACGTCAGATAAAGCTTGCACGTGCAGCCCTGCACTTTTGGGAAGAACCATGCATTTCCGGCGAACACGGTTCGGGAACCGTGTTCTTTTCTTACTGTACGATGAAATGTGTGTTTTGCCAGAATTACGATATAAGCACCCTGAATAAAGGAAAAATCATTACGGAAAGTGAGCTTGCGGATATTTTTCTTGATTTGCAGGAGCAGGGTGCAAATAATATAAATCTCGTAACCCCTACTCATTATGTGCCGCAGATTATTGCCGCACTTGATAATGCAAAGGCTCATGGTTTGACGCTGCCGATACTTTATAATACAAGCGGCTATGAAAATACAGAAACAATAAAAATGCTTAACGGCTATATTGATATTTATATGCCGGATATGAAATATTTTGATGATAAATATGCGGTAAAGTACTCAAATGCGCCGCATTACTTTGAGATTGCCGCCGCTGCAATACATGAAATGTATAATCAGGTTTCAGCTCCCGTTTTCAGCAAAAACGGTATTATGCAAAGAGGTATGATTGTTCGTCATCTCATGCTGCCCGGTCTGCTTTTTGATACGAAAAAAATCATGGACTATCTGCATACCGAATACGGAAACAATATTTATGTGAGCCTTATGAGCCAGTACACTCCCCTGCCCCATGTGCATCGGTTTCCCGAGCTTAACAGAAAGCTTAATCCGCGTCAATATGCGGCAATGATTGATTACTGTGCAAATCTCGGCATGGAAAACGTTTTTGTACAGGAGGGCGAGGCTGCAGATGAAAGCTTTATTCCTTCGTTTAATGAATAATTAGACGAAAAACAATCCGATATAAAAGCTTATCGCTTCCATATCGGATTGTTTTTTTTACACAAGCCCCGTTACTTTAATTTTTTAGGTTTATTCTTATACATTTCTTTGTCGGCTTTTGTTATTGCCTCAGTCAGCGAAGCCGCATGATATGCTCCGCCGACGCTTATATTCAAGTCTATTTCCGGGCATTTTTCAAGCGTTGATTTGCTGACGTTTTCCTTAATTTGTTTCAGCAGTTCAAAAAATTCAGTCTCTGCGATTTTTTGAAATACCAGCAAAAATTCATCACCGCCGTAACGGATTGAAATTCCTTTGTCACCTATAGACGTTTTTATAATTTTTGCAATATGCTTCAGCGCCATATCCCCCACGGGATGACCGTAGGTGTCATTAATATTTTTAAATCCGTCTATATCAATTAAAGCCACCGCATCGGCATTTTCAAGATTGGATTTGAAATCCTCAAGGTACATTCTTGAATATGCTTCTGTCAGCGAATCCTTATAGAAATTCAAAAGCAAAAGACGTGACCTTTCGGGAAGATGCTGCAATCGGGAGCTGTTACAGCTTTCCGTAATACTGAAAGCCAGCTCCAAAACACACTCCCGTTCTCCTATTTTTATGTATTTTGAAATAACGGAGTACAGCTCAGTGCCTTTTGCTTCAAGCTTTGATGCCATTCCTTTACATTCAAAAGCCTCATGTGATGAACAAAGCTCACAGCATCCTTCTCTGTTCCAAAGCTCATAGCACTTAGTCGGTACGGAAACAAGCTCTCCGTCTTCTGAAACATCCAAAACACTGTAATCTTTCGGATTTACCAATCGTACAATTCCAAAAATATGCTTCAGAAAATCAATAACCGTACCGGCGGTTGATTCGTCCCGCAGAAGCACACCCACTCCCGATTTTATTATTTCATCATTTACATCAATAAATTGTCCCAGCACTCCTATGTATTCATTTCCCCGCTCCGGCCATATTGTTCTTGCCGTAAGCCTGTACCATCGGAATTCTCCGTTTATCGGAATTAAAACCGTCATACTTACATCCGAATGCTCACGATCGGTTTTCCTCAGTCTGCCGACAAGCGTATTCCAATCCTTTTGCGACAGCAAATCCACGTTATCATCATCGTGAATAAATAATTCCCGCGGGTTTGCGTTATCATACCAATTTGTAAATGTAACTTTCCGCGACGGGCAATCGTATTCAAACTGTATTCCCCCTATTAGACTTTTGAAAAATTCCTTTTTATCCTTTTCATTTGACAAAAGCCGGCTTGAACGGTCATTAATCGGAAGATCATGACTTTTAAATGTTTCCAGAGCAAGTATTTTCGCCTCATTTTTATAATCAAATTTTTTCAAAACCTGCCCCGACAGTTCTTTCAGCATAGGAGCAACATCAATGAGACACTGTATCAGCAACGGGTTAAATGCTCCGCATTCACCGTTGCAAATCATGTCAATTGCCTGTTCATGCGTAAATGCCTTTTTATAGCATCGGTCACTCGTCAGCGCATCGTAAACATCGGCAATTGAAACAACCTGTGCCGAAATCGGAATATCATCTTTTTCCAGTCCGTCGGGATAACCTTTTCCGTCCCAGCGTTCATGATGCCATCGGCAAATCTCACGTGCGATTTTAATTACAAATGCCGATTGCGGAATCTGCACCGTCGCTATTATTTTATCGCCTATCTCCGTATGGGCTTTCATGATTTTCCATTCTTCATCGGTGAGTTTTCCGGGTTTATTAAGTATGCTTTTGGGTATGGATATTTTACCGATGTCGTGCAAAGCCGACAATGCTGATATTACCGCAATATCATTTTCGTTCAAATCATATTTATCGGTCACTTCCGCAATTCTGTGCAAAAGAATATTCGATAATTTCCGTACACTGAGAGTATGCAGCCCGGATTCATTATTTCTCAGTTCAATCGTATGGCTGAAAATATTTATCATTGCATTATTGATTTCTTCACGTTCATACACCTGTTCTTCAACAAGCTGTACCAGCTGACGCTGGTGGGAATACAGCATAAGCGTATTCTTAACACGAAACTGCACGGTTACAGCCAAAAACGGACGTGGTATATAATCCGTTACTCCCATTGAATATGCTTTTTGCAAAAAACCGGTATCACTTTCTTCGGATATTATAACAACCGGAATTTCCTCAATCCAGTGTCTTTCATTCATAATTTCAAGAACTTTAAAGCCATTCATAAGCGGCATATTTATATCAAGCAGTATGATATCCATATCAACACCGTTGCTTAAACAATCTATAAGCTGAATGCCGTTATCAGCATAGATATACTGATATTTATCGCCTAAGATTTCCGTAAGCATGTCCTGGTTGAGTTTAGAATCATCGGCTATCATAATTTTCTTTTTCATATATTTCTCACTTTCATTCGGTCAAATAATGTGCCGTTTTTCGCAGCTTGCATATAAACACATATTGTATCATAGCAGAAATATTTTTTACAGACTTTTTTCACCGGCTTGCGCCGCCTTTTTGTTTATCTTTCCGCTTCCGATATTGCCTCTATCGTCTTTTTATACTCATTGCACACAGTATCATACATGGCAAATCCGTTTTCGGCATCTCCGGCACGAAGCTTCTCGGTCATTTCGGAGCTTACCTTACCCAAGTTACCGAAACCGAGATTAAGGCAAATACCTTTAAGCGTATGCACCGCACGGAATGCTTCTTCAATCTTATTTCCGATTACGGCATCACGAAGCATTTCAAAGCTTTTATCGTCCAAAAACTTAAAAACAAATCTGACAATCATATTTTCATTGCCAAATCTTCTCAGCACATCGTCATAATCTCCGCCTATTTTCTTATACAATTCTCTCATATTCAAATTGATTACCCCCCAATGTCATTTTTTTATCTGTGTATGTATTATATCCATAAGCTTTTGTATGTTTATTGGTTTTGATATATGTGCATTCATTCCCACACGTTCGCACTTCTCTATATCCTCTTTGAATATATTTGCGGACATTGCAATTATGGGAATCGTCTTTGCATCGGCGCGGTCTGAAGAACGTATGGCACGTGTGGTTTCAATACCGTCCATTTCCGGCATCATCATATCCATAAGAATTATATCGAACGTTTCCGGCTCAGCAGCTTTCCATATTTCAAAAGCCTGAACACCGTTCCAAGCCGCAGTCACCTCCGCACCATTATCCGACAGCATAAAATCCATAATTTCCATGCTGAGACCGTTATCCTCCGCCATTAGAATTTTTATACCCTCAAGCGTTTTTTCGTTGTTATTCGTATGTATTATTTCCTCATCGGCTCCGCTTCTGTTTATTTTGAGCTTAAGTTCTATTGTAAACCTTGTCCCCTCGCCTTTCCTGCTGTCAACACTTATACTGCCATTCATCTTTTCGGTCAGACTTTTCACAATAGCCAATCCCAAACCCATTCCGACCTGTTCCGATTTAAGCACTTCGCCTTCCTGCTCAAACGGCTCAAACATATACTTTTGAAAATTCTCACTTATACCTATACCTGTATCCGCGCAAACTATACGCAGTGTTGAAATTTCATCGTCCGAAGCAATCTCCTCGCACGAAACGGAAATTTTTCCGCCGCTCGGAGTATATTTTATTGAATTGCTCAGTATATTCATTATTATCTGACTGATATGAACAGGATTTCCCAAAAGATGGCAATTCGAAGTGTTTACTTCTGTTGTTTCAAACAATATTCCTGCTTGCTTGGTTTGTGTCTCTATAAGTGAATATACTCCATTCAGCACGGTAGAAATATCAAATGCACATTCTTCAGAAACATTTTCTTCGAATTCAAGTTTATTCAAAAACAGTACGTCATTTACCAGTTCCAACAGCATTTCTGCCGCTTCTTTAGTTTTTTCTCTACAGTAACGCTGTCTTTCATAATTTTCCGGAAAATGCCCGGCAATTTCAGTCATTCCTATTATTATATTAATCGGAGTACGCACATCGTGACTCATTCTGCGCAGAAAATCGGTTTTTGCCGCATTTGCCTCAACAGCCTCTTTCGTTGCCTGTTCCAATTTCTTTTGAGTTTCTATTTCGAGCCTTTTCATTTCATCAATATCACGTACTACGAAAATAGCCGAGACTACATTGCCATTATCGTCTCTTTCATCTGCAATCAGAATACAGCGTCTCCATACACCGTCAATCGTGCATAAAATTTTCTCCACATAGTCTTTTTTCTTAAGACGGCTGCCCATTGTTGAAATATCGACAAATTCTCTGTATTCATCCTTAAATTTTGCATCAATGCATTTTTCCTTCAGCGCATTTAACATACCGACGGCATCTGTTTCGCTGCCGATATTTGCCGACACCATTTCGGATGCTTTAATTATATCGTAGCTTCCGTTCTTCAGGTTGATCAGTATATTGGTCACATATATACTGCTGATTGCCTTAAGAGTATTAATCTGCCTATTAAGCTCCGTAAGATGCTTTTTCTCTATACTGTTTCGCATCATATAGATATACATGCATATTGACATGTATATTATAATCTCTGTCATTACAAATCTCATGCTGAACATTATTACCGAGCTTGAGGGATAGTATGCATATAAATCATAATTCTTGTATTTGTGTGTTGCACCGATATAACTTCTCTTTCCCTCCTTAAAATACACATATTTACTTTTGTTTTTTGTTTCGGCAAGCTTACAGACTATCGGTAATTCGGAAATTCTGTTTTCCGAAAATTTTTCTCCGTTTGTACCTTTGATAAAATCTCCTTCTGCCATATATACAATGCCGCCCTTATTAAATTCATGTCTCGACATAAGCGTTTCTATTGATTTCATATGCAGCGCCATTAAGTCGGAGCTTTGGTAGCGGTAACAGCACACCATTCCCTTTTTATCACTGCGTGAAACTGCCGCCACATCATAGCACTGACCGTTTACATAGATTCTTTCCGAATACACCTTCTGAGGATAATCCTTTATATTTTTCATGTTTTCATTATTGAGTTCTTCTTTCAAATTCTTATAATTTTCGCCGAAATCACAGTATTCATACTCGGTATTAAAATTCTCATCCAATAATACAATTCCGGCAATACGCTGTCTGTGAGCATATTTCTCAAGATAATCTATATTTAAAATCGTATTGTCGCGTGCCGCATTTTCACACAATTCCGCAGACTGTTCGGTAAGGCGTATCAGGCTTTTCACCTTATCAGCAGTGATAATCTCGTCATAGCTTACACATTGTTTCCGAAGCTGCTCCATATTCTCCGTAAGTCTCTTTTTTACATCATTCAAACCGAGTGCGGATCCTATTCCGAAAACAATGCAGGTAAGCGCCAAACCTGTCAATAACATAAAAAGCATGTTCTTTTTAGAAGAATCTGACGTTTTTATCCAATTACTCATACAAATCCTCCGTGGGTATATCCTCTTTTCCTATGCCATATTTTGCAATGATTGTTTCAAGCGTACCATCATTTATCATTTCTATGAAAGCCTCTTTGAGTCTTTCGGGAAGTCCGGTTGTGTCATCTTTTTTAAATGCTGCTCCCAGCTTTGAAACAATAAGCGGCTCATCCAATATACGATAGTTGCCGTCATCATCATCCATAAGCTTTTTCATCGGAATTTCATGTCCCGCAACCGCATTCACATAACCTTTTCTGAAAGCTGCAAATGCCTCCTCCAGTTCAACGAAGCAGTACACATTTTTTACGGCAGGGATTCTCTCATTATCCGGATTCAGAAATATGCTCTCCGGCTTTGAGCTTGACTGCACCGAAATATATTTATCCGCTAAATCTTTGAGTGTATATACCGAGCTGTTTTTATGCACTGCTACCACTTGACGGCTCAGCAGATACGGGCCCGCCCATTTATAGCTATTCTCTCTGCCGTTCATGGAAAAACTTCCCCACAGGCAATCAACCTCGCCGCTTTCAAGGCTTTTATCCTTTTCATCCCATTTTATAATTCTAACCTCAGCTCTGTAGCCTATCCGCTTGCAGGCTTCTTTTGCCAAGTCAACATCAATGCCTATATAATCCTCACCGTTTTCCGTATATATATACGGCTCGTATTCATCGCTTCCCAACACCAGTACGGGTGTGTTATCTACAGCATTTTGTACTTTTTTCAAACTGCATCCAGCTGCCGCCATAACCGCTGCCAGCAACACTGCCGCATATCTTGCTTTAAAAATCACTTTGGCTCTCCTTTTTGAGTGTTTCATCATTTTCCAAACTTTTTTGCAGGTCTTCTTTTATGTTCTCGCTTATATCGGTAAAACATTCCAGCAGCAAAGGATTGAAACAGCCGCATTCGCCGTTAAGAATCATTTGCATTGCTTCATCATGTGTATAGATTTTCTTATACGGACGTTCACTGACAAGCGCATCATACACGTCTGCCAATGCCACCACCTGCGCACTTATCGGAATATCGTCGCCTTTAAGTCCGTCGGGATACCCGTTTCCGTCATACCGTTCATGATGATGTCTGCAAATTTCAATCGCAGTTTTAACCAAAGCTTCATCTTTGTACATTGCCATATCTTCAAGCATTTTTGCTCCTATGACAGTATGCTGTTTTACTGTTTCAAACTCCTCCGGAGTAAGCTTTCCTTTTTTATTCAAAAGACTCTTGCTTATTCCCATTTTACCTATGTCATGCAGTGCCGAGGCTGTGACAATCAGCGAACGCTCCTTCCATGACAGATTATATTTATCGGTTTTCTGAAGGAGTCTTTCCAAAAGCATACCTGTAAGCACATTAACATGCAGCACATGAGCGCCGTCCTCACCGTTTCTGAGTTCGACAAGATTGCTGAAAATTTCTAACATCATACGGTTGTTTTTTTCACTCTCATATGTCTGTTTCGCAATTATCGAAACCAACCGTCTCTGACGTGAATAAAGATTAATTACATTGCATACACGTCTGAATACAATCTGTGTATCAAACGGCCGGCTTATATAATCGGAAATCCCCATACCGTATGCCCGTCTCATGTATTCCTTGTCACTTGCACTTGAAATCATGATCACGGGTATATTCTCAATCAGGTTGTTTTTATTCATATAAGACAGCACTTCAAACCCGTCCATAACAGGCATAACTATATCAAGCAGAATCAGCGCAATATTTCTTCCGTACTGCTGCAGCATTTCAACACATTCTTCTCCGTTTCCGGCTGTCAGTATTCTGAAATCGCTGCCGAGTATTTCAGCAAGTATTTCACGGTTTATTTCCGCATCATCAACTATAAGAATCTGCGGTTTTATTTCATCCCGGACCAATAACGTTTCTGCTTCGTCGTTGTCCCCCGCCGCTATCTTTTCGGTAACCACTGTATTTTTATGATTTTTGGCATAATACATCAGCTTATCGGCTCTGAAAACCGCTTCTTTTATTGTATTGCCGTAAGTTAAAACGCCGCCTATACTCACCGACATCTGTACGCTCGGATATTCCGGAACAATTCCGCTGTGAATCCGTTTTCTGATACGCTTAAGCTTTTCCTCCATGTCTTCCTCTGATATACCGGGCATTATAAGAATAAACTCATCTCCTCCGTATCTTATCAGTATGTCTTTCTCCGAAATATTACGGTTAATTATACCAATAACATTAATAAGTACCGCATCTCCGCAATTATGCCCGTATATATCATTACACAGTTTGAAATCATCTATATCAAGGATTGCAACACCTGCCGCAATTTTTTCATTTCTCAGCTGCTGCTCCATATATTTTCTGTTATATGTGCCCGTAAGCGCGTCATGGTAATTCTCTGCTCTGTAACGATTAATTTCCTTTTCATACCCCTTCACCAGATCACTTACATCCATTCTTGTCAGAATAAGAAATTCCTTTTGACTGTCAAGATATGAAAATATCATTTTCTTATATGACATTTTTCTTCCGACATACAGACGGGCACAAACCACATAATGCTCATTTTCCTTAAGTTCTTCAACCGCAGTCTCCACCTGCATTTTTTTAATCAATTCTTCCGCCTCGTCTTAATCGGCATACATTCTGAAAAACTTACCGATCATATCCGAATATTTTGTTTCCTTAAGCGGCGGCAGATTTCTGTACTCGCTTTTTATAACAATGTAATTACCATGCTTAATATCTACATAAATCATGCTGTCAAACAAGTTCTTTACCGCCTTGTCGAGTGACATATTTTTTATATCCTTATAGATATTTTTATCTGATATTATAATTTTGTGTTCGTCTTGCCTTTCAACGGTTATCCTATACCAGTCAGGCTCACTGTCCGGCTGAAGTAAACGTATTTCAAACTCTGCACGGGCATTCTTATCTGCAGGGAAATTTTTCAGTGCTGTATGACTTAAATAAGCTTCCCAAATCTCATTATCAGGTTCAAAAAGCCGTGTTCTGTAAAATTCCTGCACTTCTCCCGCACTGTAAGAATGATTTTGCATCTGAGGGTACAAAGTGTCCTTGCATATAAGAATTTTTTCTGTTTCGGAGTCATATTCCCAAATTGTGTCACAGCGGTTTCTCATATTCTCATATCTGTCGGTTAGCATTTGTTGCCTCCTCACACCTTATCTGTCAGCTTTCTGTATATCCTTTCCGCAATCCATGCCATGTCGAGCTTTATACCTGCAATATCGGATATATATTCACTCCCGTTTTTATTTTCAAGCATAAAATCAAGAATTTCCGATGCCGTAGCAAACCATCCGTCCATACCTGCCGCATATTCGATTGCCGCACGGACATCATCACGAAGTCCGCCGCTTTTTTCATCAACAAATCCGTATCCGAAATGCGTATAAACAATCGCACAGCCACGCTCATGCACAAGTCTGTCAATATTACGCTTTGAAAGCAGCTTCACAAACATATCCGCCGTCATGGCATCGCTTGAACTGAACCAGTAATTTGAATATAAATCCTTTCGTTTTTCACGGTAAGGAGTATATTTATCACATTTTAAGAGATTAAGCTCTCCGTATACTCTGTTTCGTATATATTTAATATACTTTTTACAATCATCGCCCCAGAATGACGCACTGCCAGGTACATCACCCCGGGACTCGACAAAAGTGCCTTTTTTCTTCTTATAAAAGTCATATGCCTTTGCCACGGGAGCGGAAAAACGCTTGCCGCACCAGTATATACTGCTCGGATTGTCGCCGTGATTTATCTGCATTTTAGGGTAATATCCGAAAATTTCCTTAAATTCTTCAATCGCATTTCTGATTTCATCACCCGAAAAAACTCCCGAGCCTGCATCATGCAGAGCAATTTCAAAGCCTTTCTTCTGCAAATCCTTAACATATTCACGATATTCGGGATTTTCAAGGCTGTCACCCGGAAAATAGTCGCGCGGAGGATACAGCCACACCGTTTTTGTAGTCAATATTCCGTTTTGATACAGGCAGTCATATACGGGCTTTATCTTATCAACAGCCGCACCGTCCGTATCATCTACTATTGTAAATGCAAATTTTTTATTGTTTTTCCAATTATACTTCACTTTTCTGCCCTCTTCAGAATTACGCTCACAATCTCCGGTGTATTGAGAATGCGCAAACCGTCATTATCCGCACAGCCTGCGCTTACTATAAGCTCATGACCGTTTTCAAAATATTCGCCCTTTGAATATTTATCCGTTCCGCTGTGTTGTATAAGTATTTTATCCCGTATCGGCTTAATATTAATCTGACCGCCGTGCAGATGTCCTCCCAGAACAAGGTCGAACGGATATTGTGACACCTTATCAAAGTACTGCGCGCGATGCATAAGCAAAATTGAAAGAACGCTCTTATCTATGCTTGCGCTTATTTCTTTCATAAAAGGCTCCGCATGCTGCCAAAATGCCGTACCGCTGTCCGAATGCTTGGAATCACCGTAACCGATTAAATTTATGAGCGCACCGTCCTTTTCAAGCGTCCGTATCGAATTATTCAAAAATATCACCCCGCTGCCCGAAAGCTCCTGCTTTATCGGCGGTTCTTCGCAGCCGCGGTATGTTGCGTTATAATATTCATGATTTCCGTACACGTAATATACCTGTGCAATATTCATCAGACGGTGTATAAGTTCCTTTGTATTGAAATAATTCACGGTGTCCATGCTCACAAGGTCACCTGCAATACAGATTATATCGGGTGAAGCATTCCGCACAAGGTTCTCTATTTTCCCGTAGTTATCACCGTTGTGGAAATCGGTTATAAGTACAATTTTAAAACCGTCAAACTGTTCCGGCACTCTTTCAGATTCAAAGGTATAGGAAGTATTTACCACACGCTTATTGTCCCACAATACATATGCCGACAGTGCCGAAACCAATATTATAAAAAAGCATATAAATGCCGTCAGTATCTTATGTTTTTTCATTTTCTGCTCATTTCCGGCGGATACGCCTCAGCTTATCAAAAGTAATATGTATCGGACGTATGAAAACCCGTATATAATTCAGCGGATTATTCATTCCCCATTTTTTCAGATATTTTGCCGTTTCTCCGGCAAACGTAAAATTATCACGGTATTTTCTGACAACAGATATTCCTCTGCCCGTAAGTCCTTCATTTGACTGATAATATTCATAAATGACATCGGGTATGAACTGCACGCTCTCCGCATTTGTGAACGCTGCAAGCGAAAATACCGCGTCCTCTGCCGTGACCATATCCGTTCTGAACCTCACGCCCTCAACCACGCTGCGCTTATACACAGACATACACACACTGTTAAGGTAAATACCGTCAAAAAACATCGGATAAAGCTTTTTTGAAAATTCATTTTTCTTTAAAAACTTTTGCTCCGAAATCTGACAATCCGGCACAAAAGTGCTGCTATCCTTATACACATACTCATACCTGAAACGGACAATATCGGCATTATGCTCGCTTTGTGCCTCTGCCAGGCGCTTTGCCGCTCCGGGACACAGATAATCGTCTGCATCAAGAAACATAACAAAATCACCGTGAACACAGGATAAGCCTACATTCCTCGCATTTGCCGCTCCGGAATTTTCTATACTTTTAACAATTATCCTGTCTCCGTATTTTAAAAGCTTTTGCAGCGTATTATCCGACGAACCGTCATTTACCGCTATTATTTCAAGCTCTGCTCCCTGTTGGGCAAGCAATGAATCGATACACCGTTCAATATATTTTTCACTGTTATACGCCGGTATAATCACGGATATTTTTTTCATTTTCTTTTTCCTCTTTATTCACCGCAATATCCATAAATTCCTTTGCAGAGTCTCTGCGCCGTATTTCTCTGTCATCGGACGACAAATCGGTGTCGCGCTCCTCGTCCACCCCTTCCGTGGCGGACTTCATAAACATGATTTTTATGGTAAGCAATATAAGCTTTACATCAAGAATAAGCGAATAGGTTGTTCCGTATGTAATATCCATAAGAATTTTATCTGACACTCTTGTGTTGTATTTTCCGTAAACCTGAGCATAACCCGTAAGTCCCGCTTTAAGGCAATAACGCATGTCATAAGCTGCTATTGCTTTTGAAAATTCATCGGCAAAAACAGGCCGCTCCGGTCTCGGGCCCACTACCGACATTGCACCCGACAGTATATTAAATATCTGCGGAAGCTCGTCAAGCCGCAAAGCGCGCAGAACCCGTCCGACACGCGTAATTCTCGGATCGTTTTCCGACGCAAACTGCGCTCCGTTTTTCTCTGCATCCGCGACCATTGTACGCAGTTTATAAACATTAAATACCTTTTTATGAATTGTATATCTCTCCTGCTTGTAGAAAACAGGGCCTTTTGAATCAAGCTTTATTGCCGCAGCGCACCCTAAAATTATCGGGGAGGTTGCTATAATCGCCGTCAAAGAAAACACTATGTCAAAGCTTCTTTTAATGATTTTTTGAAATTTTGTAAGATGAATACCTCTTTTGATTATAACCGGGGTGTCGTCAATCTGATAAATTTTTCCTTTCAGCGTTGTAACACCGTCAACATCGGCAAGTATATTTGCCTCCTTGCCGAGTATAAGCGCTTTATATAAAATCCTCTCGGCAATCTTATTTGATATTTGTGATGAAATAAATACCGCATCAAATTTTTGGAGCATTTCGTCCAGCAGCATATGGATTTCATTTTCATCATCCTCGTCCAGAAGATGATACCATGAACGGTTCTCCTCATTGGAAGCATATTTCAGCTTTCGCGCCAGACGGCTTGTGTTTTCCATATTCTCAATTATAAGCAGCGACCTTTTTTTACCTATTTTTTTCTTTGCAACCGTAACAACCAGTCTCCATGCCAGTTCCGATGAAGTCAGAATTAAAAACAAATATATCCAAAAGCCTATCGGCTGCTGTTCATATCTGAGAATACGGCTCAATACATATATAACCACATATGCAATAATCACGGCTATCCCCGTGGAAATAAGTGCATTGTATATGTTTTCCGCTTTAAGCGAATACAAATCAAACATTATAAAATTAAAAACAATAACTATTGAAAAAGCTGCGCAGTATCCTAAAGGCATCATATGTATTGCATCATTGGTTCCCGCCAGTCTGAAAGAGAAAAAAATGCTCAAAAACACTGCCGCCAAATCGCCCAAAACAGTCAGAAATCTTATCAATTTACTTCTTACATCTGTACTCATATTGTACCCCACTCGCACTCTTCCGCTATTTACCATTTTAAATATATAAAAAGCTGCCCCAAATTAGAAATCCGGGGCAGCAACTCTTGATTAATATAGTAAATAGCTTTAGTATAATAATTGACTCTCGTAATCGTCAAGTTTATTTCTTATGTTGTCCTGTCGCTTAGCTATGCTGACATATCCGTCATCGTCATATGCGCTCGTAGCCTTAAGGCATACTTCATATGCCCAGTGCTTGGGAGACATATCTACAAATGAGTAATCAGCAGCAGTAATTTCATATTCATTACCGTCTTTATCCAATGCAGTCAGACCCATATCGTTACGACCGATTATATTATTGAACATCTGACAGAATTCAGCTCTTGTCATTATTTCGTCCGGTGCAAATTTATCCTTGCTCACACCGTTCATATAACCGTATGCATATACCTTTTTAATGTCTTCTGCATACTCATTTCCCTCAACATCGGTAAACGGTACGTCCTCAGACAAGCTCAGCTTCAATGCATGCGATACAAGCTTTGCAACCAATCCGCGGTTTACATCGCCCAAAGGAATACTTCCCTCCGAATCCAGTCCGCCTACGGAACACTGATATGCCAAACCTCTTGCATACCATGCATCACGATAAGGCTCAACCGACGGTGTTACCTTGTACTTCTGACCTTTTGTATAAAGCTCCTGATCCAGCAAACGCATAAGCATTGCGGAAACCTGCTCCAACGTAACATTGTCATCCATACCCATGCATATTCTTGCAGCCTGCTGTTCATTTCCTTCATCGTCATAAACCGTTATAATACTGGGTTCATAACCGAATATGTAAGCAAACTTGGCACCCGACAGGTCTATTGAGGTATCTTTTGCCGGCTTTGAAGGCTCTTCTGTCTTTCCGTCCTCCTTATTGTCCTTATCGGTATCTTTATCCGAGTCTTTATTTTCATCCTTGGTATCGTCATCCTTGTATGCATCCCCGGGAATATCCTTAGGATCATCGGGGATTACAATATCAATGATATCATTTGTAGACAAATCTAAAATACGACCGTCAATATGCCAACCGTCCCCTTCATGTTTAAACACATACCAGTCAATGCCGTAGCTTTTTGAGTTCAGTTTAGCCCAGGGAATAACTTCGCCCTTATTCGAACGGATATATCCCTTATACATCAACTGCTCACGTGCAGCATCAAATGCCGCATCGTCAGCCGGCGCTACCTCTACCTCTGCCAACACATCAGCCTCGGTTACACCGTTTCCTATTACTACGGAATAATTGTTGTTTCTGTATTTGCTTACCAACTTCGCAGTAGCAACTACATCTGTAAACACTTCTTTCGGACGACCGGTAATATTACCGCTCGTATCCAACTGTAAACCATCGAGCTGAAGGAAAAACGCTGCCGAACCTGACGGTATTTTGCTGTTCTGGCTTTCTTCACTGTTTGAAACTTCTTTGTCCTCACTACTTGCGAACACAGTCATTCCGGCACACAACATTGCAGTCGCAAGAAGGAGCGCTAATAACTTTCTCATTCCTGAGAACCTCCTTTTATTATGCAACCAGACAATCATAGTATAACCTTAGATTCACGGCTTTGCGTCCCAACTTTTCAGATGGTTTGCCCCTATATTTAATTTTATATATATAGTATACCATGTTTTTTTCCACTTGTCAACCGTTTATTTTAATATTTCATAAAAATGTGCAAAAGCAACAATGACACTCTTGACGGAGCATAATTAATTAAAAAATATAGACAAAAATGCCTGAAATTGCTGTGATATGTCATAGAAGTCTTTATATATTTTCTAAGGCTCGGATTTTTCAGAACACCCGCAGCATATGACGAATCCTCATCCGCTGCGGCACGGCAGTAAAGAAGAAGCACCAATGCCGCAACACATTCAAGGCTTTTTCTTGTGCCGGTATCCATGCTGTTATTCAAAACATTTTCAAACAATCCGAGAATTTTGGGTACTCTGCCGACCAAATCTCCCAGACAATGTCCGCTGTTCTTTATATAGTAATTGTAAAAGCATTTGTCTAAAAAACGCACCCGTTCAACATACAAAAGCATCTCCGTGTTCAGCTTCAGATCCTCGCTGAAATATTTTACGGTGCTTCCGAATTTCAGCTTGTTTTCAAGCAGAAAGCTTCTTTTTATAAGCTTATTGCAAACCTCAAATGTATGCTTGTTCCTATAAAAATATTCAAAAATATAGTCTCCCCTGTCCTTGATTTCCACGCATTTGTCAAACGCGGCTCTTTCGGTTACGCTGCCGTCCTCCCGTATATCGCGTATTCCGCACTGCACAATCTGATAATCATCTTTTTTCGCAGCCTCGTACATCACTCTGTACATATCTTTTTCTATGGTATCATCTGCATCGACAAATCCGACATATTCTCCCTTTGCCGCCTTTATTCCCGCATTTCTCGCTCCGCCCTGACCCATGCGTCTTTCGCTGAGCACGGTTATATTATCTTTATAAGACTCCAGGATACTTTCAGTACCGTCCTCGGAGCCGTCATTTACAACTATTATTTCAATGTCTTTCATAGTCTGATTCAAAATCGAATCGATACACGCTTTTATTGTTTTTTCACCATTGTATACAGGAACTATAACCGACACCTTAATCATTTTAATGCCTCCTGCTCCGTAAGATATTCCCTCAGTGTCTCCAGATGTCTCATTGCATCGGTTTTTACGTTTTCATCGAGCTGTACCGCTTTATCGGTACGCTCTGCAAGCTCAAACATCGCCTCCGCCGTCAGAGAGCTTTTCATTATCCTTTCAAAGCCGAGCTTTTCGGACAGAATATCAATTTTACTTGTATCGGACACGGCAGCAACGGGAACACCTGCCAGTATTGCCGCAATCACTCCGTGAAAACGCGAGCTGATTATTTTGCCGCAGCGTGCCATATTTTTAAATACATATTCGGGCTGTGAATCGTATGCTATTATTTCCGTCATTTCGGGGTATTCCATAAGACGGCGTATCGTCATAACGGCAATTGTATCATTTTCATTGCCCGTATCAAACGCAAACAGCAGTACTTTTTTCCCGTATTTATGTATATATCTGTCGCAAGCCTTCGCCGCAGCGGTATAATACGGGAAATTGCTCTCGCTGTAACCGCGCTGAACCGGGACTATTCCGAGGCAGCCTTCGTCCGTTCTTTCGTAAATATACTTTCGGTCGAGTGCAAAAACTATATCCTCATGACGCTTGACAATACTTTTTCTCGCCATATCCGCCATTATTTTTTCCGATACGGCATCACGGCAGGATATAAGCTTATATTTATTCAATTCGCGTTTGACCAGCATACGCTCCAATACATTTTTCGGCATATCAACGCTGCAGTCTATAACCGCCGACTTTTTACCCGCAAAGCTTTTTTCATACGGAATTGAAACCATTTTTGACAGCAGACTCATTTTTGATTCATATTTAAAGCCTGTGCCTATAACATTTACATATGCATCAATATCAACGTTTTTATCGTATAAATGGACATTCTCGCAGCCGCGCAGATGAAGCAGAAACTCTTTCTGCGGACAATCAACGTAAAATTCGCAGTCGGGCATGTTGTTAATTGTAATCAAACGCATAACGTCATCGCCGAAATTCCTGTCATAATATCCCAAAATTTGTATATTCATCACCGCACCCCTTTTATATACGTCCTATCTTATTTTTAAGCGCAGTTAAAGCCTTTTCTCTCTCACTGCCCGTAAAGGTTACAAAAAATCCCGTGCCGTAGCTTACCGCCGCTGCTGCCACCGCCGCAAGGACAAGCGTCAGCCATGAATTTACCGGTACAAGCATATGTACGGCGGTACATATCAGAAACACCGCGATATTTAACACCGCTCCCCTTATGAGATAGGGATAAAATACTGTTTTTTTCACCTTTATGCTGTTTGCGGCATATATCGGGACGAATATAACGGTTTTTAAAAACAGCAGCACGGAGCTTACTCCGGCAATAGCGTAAAGTCCGAGTCCCGTAAATTCCAAAAGTGCATATACGATTGCTATATTCAGAACACCTATTATACAATCCAGTATTGCAGGTATTCTGACGCGGCATGTCAGCGTATTTATCTGATGCAGCGGAAAAACATAGATGCTGAACATCTGCGGCAGCAGCGTCAGAACCGATAAAATCTGCACCTCGTTTATTTCCTGTGCCGTGAGTGTGGGCAGCCACAGTGAAAAGAAATCCTTTCCGAAAACAACAATTCCTATAATGGGAACCGAGCATATAAATCCGCACATTTTTGACGCAAACCCGGTTTCCTTAAAAAACTCCTTTGTTGTCTGCGTTGAATAGCTTATCGTCATTGACGGATAAAAAGCGCCTGCCACCACTCCGATAAAGCTTATAATCATAATCGGAAATGTCTTTGCTATGGACAGCATGCTCATATCTTCCGCACCCATAAATATATTTGCGATAAGCAAATCCAGTCCGGTAAACAGCATCTGGCTCATCTGGCTTACGGAGTTCCATATTCCCATTTTTGCCAGTTCCTTAACCGCACCGAAGTCAAACAGCTCTCTTTTGAATTTCAAATCGGGGGTCAGCTTATTCTTAAATCTTACCCTCATTATTGCAGAATATACCGCGCACAAGAACACAATTATGCCTATATACCCTATATACGGATAAAGGAATGTATATGCCAGTATCAGAAGCACTGCCTTTATCACGATATTTGTCATATTTATAAAGCCCGTGATTTCGAGCCTGTTCTTTGCAAACGGTGCCGCATCGTATCTTGAAAATATAAGATTTACAAAAAACATCATGAACACAAACGCCCACAGACATTTTACATCAAGCACATGCCCCGCCGGAATATTTATCAGCTTTTCAAGGAAAATCACCATGACGGTTGCCGGGATTGCCAGTATTACCGTAAGAAATACATTAACAAGCGTAACAGAGGTAAAATATCTGTTTGCATTTTCCGTTTCGCCCTTTGAATATTCTACCGTGATATATCGGTTTGCCATTCCGTTTATGACCGAGGTGATTACCGTAGCATATTCCAGAAAATTATCCGAAAGACTGTAAAATCCGTAAACCTCTTTCCCTATTTTTTCTATGATAACGGGGATAAGAAAGAAATTTATTGCCATTGACAGCGCAAATGCCATAAACTGTGACAGCATATTCAATGCAAGCTGTTTTCCTTTACCGTTCATATATTATTCCGTTCCTTTCCGTTTCACATACAGCCACAAAATCCGCCACAGTCTGTTTTTAAGTATCGTTATCATAACCGCCGCACGCGCATCTTTAAAATTATACCTGCAATATCCGATATATCTGAATATTATATCATCAACATTCTTTATAAATCTTGTATATTTTTTATAATCCTCCGTCAAGCGGATATAATCGCACAGATAATTGTAAAAAACATACACAGTATAAGCGCCGAGCTGATTTTTTATTCCGCACATGCTCATATCCGCACCGCTGCTCTCAATTGTTTTAAGCATCAATGCAAAAAAATCCATTTCACGGGCATTGAAGCTGCGGCTTGCGGAATCCATAGTTACTCTGTAAAAATACAGCGGTTTACGGATAACACATATCGTTTCCGCACTGAGCATCAGCGGCAGTGTTATAGCAAAATCCTCGCCTATCGCAACGGATTCATCTATATTAAAGCAAAACTTCTTAAAAAGACTGCTTTTTACCGCTCTTTGCCACAAACCCGGATATGTACCGAATGTGAAAAAGCGTTTTGTATTGTCATAAACAATCCTTTCATAAAGAGTTTTCTTTTTATCGTTGCTGTAAATCCCCTCCCGAAAATCAGGCAGATCGAATATGCTTTTACCGAGCAGCTGCGTCTCAAATCCGAAAAGATATACGTCCGCATGTGTTTTTCTTATATTTTCATAAAGACACCGCAGCGCACCGTGAAGCATGCAGTCATCACCGTCAACATTTACCGTATATTCTCCGGCAGCTATCGCAAATCCTGCATTTCTCGCACTCACCACACCGCCGTTTTCTTTATGCAGCGCTTTTATGCGGCTGTCATTTTCCGCATAGCTGTCAATGATTTTTCCGCAGCCGTCCGGCGAACCGTCATCAATCAGTATTAATTCAAAATCGGTAAAATCCTGCTCCAGTATACTCCTTATACATTGGTCAAGGTACTTTTCAACCTTGTATACCGGCACTATTATACTGAACATCGGTGCAGACATGCTATCTCTCCTTTGCGCCCTTTACAAACTCTCTTATATTCTCCGTATAGTACGAATCCTCATCAATCACCCGTTTAAGGACTCTTTCGCAGTTTTCTTCAAACTCCGTCTCATTAAATGTACGGTAATATTCGTATATTTTATCCGTTATATTTTCCTCATTTTCCGGCAGACTTATTCCGAGTCCGTTTTGCATTATAAGCATTCCCGAGAATGTTTCGGAATTGCCGAACATCGGCTTCTTCCTTATCATGCCGTCATAAAATTTATTTGCCACCGCAGGATAATTCACAAAGTTGTGCGGATAATTATAGCAAATCATATCAAATGAATTCACAATATCCATTTTATCACACTCATTGTATGCGCCGAACACCTTGACATTAGAATACTTTTTTGCAAAATCCTTTAGCTTTTCAAGGCAATCGCCCGAACCGTGTATATGGAAATCAAATCTTTCGTCATTGCCGAATTTCTCAACAAATCCGATAAGATATTCGTATTCACGCAGATAGCCGATATATCCCACCGTTATTTTGCCGCTGTTGTTTTTTATGCATTTTTCCGCACGGTCTCTGTAATAGTCATACTGAAAATTATGCGCAACCGTAAGCTCCTTTTTATCTGTCAGATATTCTTTAAAGCCCGGCGATGATATTGCCGTAAACTGTGATTTTTCTATAATCGAATCCACAAATTTTTTGTACGGCTTTATATATTCGTAAGACGTATCTCGGTAATCGAAAAAGTATTTGTTTTTATACTTTCCGTACAGAATATCTGGCAGCATAACCGCTGTCTGAGTTGTGAGGATAATAAGCTTATCGTATTTTTTTGATTTAATTATACGCTTTGCAAAGCGCCTGAATTTAAAAAACGGAATGATTTTTCCCGACAGCCTGCCGTATCTGTCAACCTGCTCCGAAAATGTATAATTGCTGTCATCATCGGGCATTTTTACACCGCTTCTGTTCCAGTGTACAATTTCATAAGGAACATTTTCCTCATTCATAACAGCTGTATATTTTTTCACAAACGGCGACAGTTCAATCTGCCCCGCATATATAATTCCAATCACCCGTTTCACCCCAAAATAATATTATCAAACTCTGAAACCGCCCTGCTGTTATCGCCGTGCGGCAAATATCGCATGCCGTAAAGCTCCTTCGGATTTTTCAGCAGCCTTTCCAATGCCCGTTCTATTCCCGATTCGGAATTTTCACACACCAAGCCTATCCCCTTATCCGATACAAGTTCCCTTGCCGATACGGTATCGGTTGTAAGTATCGGTGTTCCGAACGCCTCTGCTTCGCCGTAAACCATAGGCGCCGCCTCATCATAAGACGGTACAAGCAGCAAATCCGCCGTTTTGAAATACGGATAAGGATTTTTAAGGAGTCCGAAAAAAATTATATTTTCCTCCAGTCCGCTGTTTTTACACTCGGCAACGGCTTTTTCGTACAAAGCACCGCTGCCCGCAATCCGCCATACAAAATCGTATCCCTTGTTTTTCAGGCTGCCCAAAATTCTTATCGCACGGAATATTCCCTTTTCCTCGCTTATTCTCGCAGATGTAAAAATATTGATTTTGCCCTCTGTATGCTCCGCCAAAAATTCATCTGCTGCCTTATGCATTTCCTCATAGTTAAAGCAGTTATGCACAGCTGCGGTTTTATGTACGAGTTCGGGGCAAGCTCTGCCAAAAACATTTTTGCATGACTCCGACACACATGCAATTGCATCAAAATTTTTATAATACTCTCTGTTGTATTTATTATTGCCGAAATAATGCTCAAAATCGCAATGAACAAAGCTGATTTTTCGTTTTGCGTTCACGCTTTTCACCGTAAATTCATTGCAGCCGCCGTAAAAATATCTGAATGCCGAATTTTGCATAAAGGAGATTGCCGCATCAAATTCACCGTGAATTTTCTGAAAGCGGCACAGCAAGCCAAACGGAATTTTGCACCCGACGGCACGCGTTAAGACCGTCCACACCGAGCGCCACAGCTTTGCGGTCGTTCCCTCCATGTCTGCCTCCGACTGAGACATGCCCATTATACGCGTGAATTTGTTTCCGCTTATAAGTCTGACACCCGGCGGAATTTCATATTCACCCGAGGGATAAAACAGGAACAACGTCACATCATACTTATCGGATATTTCGCCGAGCAGATTTACAAGCGAGCGCTGTATTCCGCCCACATGCAGATTATTGCATACAAACAGCAGTTTTTTCTTGTTTTGCATTTTACTCCTCTTTATTTTCCCCGGCATTTTCAATGCTGTCCTGTTCCTTTTTATATGCCTTTACAATTTCCAGCGTCAGCGCCACAAGTACCATAACCACCGCTGCAAGCGCCACCGCAATCATTTCATACAATGCCGCGCTCACATTGTCGTAGCATTTTACTCCCGTAAGCAGAGATATATGCTTTTGCGCACTGTAATCGTTATAATCGTCCACGGTGGCTGAAAGTGAGGTATAAAGCTCCATCATTTTCGCCGTTAAGCTTTCTATTTCGTTTTTCACATCTTCCGCAAGCTTTTCATTATTGTCGTTTTCCGATGATGCTCCCGAGAATATATCTGCAATTTTTTTGCAGTGCATCGCTTCGAGGTAAGAATCATTTGCAGAAATCAGCTGATTTGTATAATTCTCGATTAATGTGTCATATGTTGTTTTCGATTCCGTCCGCTGCTTATATTCATCATATACACCGTCAAGAATTGCAAGCTTATCGTCATTCTGGTCGTCACGCCTGTAATTATACGCATTCGGGAGCTCCTTGTTTGCATCGGAAAAGGAGTCCATTTTTGTTTTTGTCATCTGCGCCGTTTCCACAAAATTTTTCTGCTTCAGCAGCGCTTCATTTGACCTTTGCCGATACAATTCAATCAATCTGTCGGGATTTTTGGAGATTTTTCCTTCATATATCTCGGCATAAAGCGATGGAATATCACTTTCTTTCAGATGCTCATATTTGTAAATAAGATCCTGGAATGAATATCCCGTACCTGTCGAACGAAAGTTCTTATCTGCCTCCTTGTATTTTCCCAAGTTTTCTATAATTTCTTTTATATTATCCTCAAGTATTTCGGTCGCTTCTATATAATCATAATTTTCAAAATTGTTATCGGCAAGCGAATTGTTTATTGCCGCAAATTTATTGTATGACTCGGAGTAGTAATCAATATACTTAAATGTCAGTGTCTCCAGAAGCTCTCTGACCTTATATGCCATCTGATTTCTTTTTCCGTAATACGACACAATAAAGGTATCCGGGTTATACTCGTATTCCTCGCCGTCCTTTGCTTTTGCAGCCTGCAGCTCCTGCACCGCGGCGGGAGTAATCGAAGTTACCTCTATTTTCCTTCTCAGAGTCTCGACGCTGTCCTTTAAATCCAGCTCATTTATAACATTCTGCAGCACCTCGGGAGACGCAATCTGATATTGATCAAATGCACTGCCGTCCGGGAACTTGCCATCGGATATTTCGGCGTCATTATATTTTATAATAACCTTTCCGACGCTCGTCTGAATTGTATTCACATAAAAGCGTGCCGCAAAAAAAACCAGAATTATCACCGCAATTATTCTGTATTTCCATTTCAGTAAATATTTAAAAATATCAGTCAGCTTCAGATTCATTTTCTGTATTCTCCTTATTTGCCAATCTAAGCAAAACGCGCTTTGCAACCCTCAAAAGCCTTATTCCCGCAACCGCTGTAATCGAAAAGAGTATGATATACTTTATCCATGGAAGCGGAGACAGGGTAAATTTTTCCGACGGAACAACGGTGAGATAATTATTGTTCTTTTTTGCAATGTATTCATCATCGGTTCTTATGGCCAGATCCGAAATATCTTTCAGCTTGCTTTTAATTTCCTCTATCATCTTATCCGCGGTTTCGTGCATTTCATCGGTGGATTCCGCCGCATTTGCAAACTTATCGTATTTATCCTGATAATCGTCAATCGTTTTCTTCACATCGGCAGCCTGCTTGCCGTTTTTGTAAGACATTTTCGATAAATTGTCTATACCTGTTTTTGTACGGCTCATATAAAATTCGTTTTCATCATCGATTGTCGGAACAAAAGCCACCCCCGAAATCCGCGCGTCATATATTTTCAGTGACGAATTTGAAATATCGGAGGCGCCGTTCAGGTAATCATAATTTCTCGATTCGCTGTCAATAAGGTATTTTTTCTTGTTAAGAAACATGTTTTTGTCCTTTGACACCTGATTCTGCTGAATATAAGCACTCAGCTTTTCGATATTTATATCACGTATATTAACAAGCGATGTAATTAAATCGGAATATCGGCGTCCCGTGTCATTCGAAACGAAATCCACACCCTTTTCCTGCTGCTGTCCGAGGTAGTTAATCATTGAATTGACATTATCGGTCAGTGTTTCGCAAACCTCATCATAATCGTGATTATCATAATCGTCACCGTCATTAAACTCAAGCACGGTGTTCTTATCGGAATACGCATTTCCGAAAAATTCCTTATAGCTGTCGGCAAGCGCATTCAGAAAATCATTCGTATAATTTTTTCCGAATTTCTTTTTCTGACTGTAATATACCACAAATTCCGCCGGTGTATATGAATAGCTTTCACCGTTTGAAATAGATGAAACGGTCTTGTCAACGGAGGATTTCGGCATTTTTGCGTCTATTGTAATCCGCGGCTTTACATTCTCTATCGTGAGATTTGGGTCTCCCGTCTTTTTTATCGCCGCTTCTATAACCTCATCCGACTTAATTTGACTTATGTCAAATCTGCCCTGTGACGGAGTGAGTCCGTGCTGCGCACCGTCATAATTGAGCGAAATCTCGATTGAGCGGTAATGCGCGTTCTTTATTGCATTAAGCCCGGTCAGTGCAGTTGCAAAAACCACTGCTGCGGCAATCACCGCAATTGTCTGCCGCAGAGTAATGGCACATATTTTCTTTAAGTACATCACAAGCTTTTCAGTCAGCACACGTATCGAGTGTTTCATTTATCCGTTTTCCCCTTTCTTTCACAGCTTCCTGAGTTTCAAAAGTCATGGCACACATTATAACAATATTTATATACGGCTTAAAGACGTAAAACGTCAGCGACAGCGACAGTGCCATTACCGCCGCAAAAGCACACGCAAATTCGGGATTTTTACGTATATTTCTGAAAAAACACAATGCCACAAACAGCAAAAACAAGCTCAGACCTATAATTCCCTGGTCTGCAAAAACCTGAATAAACTGATTATGCGCCCATCTTGCCGAAAGTCCCAGTCCCGAATTTTCCATTGCATCGGCTGTTGAATACAGACCGCCGCCATGAATCATGCGTTCCGGCTTTTCTGCGGTATATTCAATAAGATACTTCCATATTTCAAACCTGCCCGATCCTTTATCCTCCGCAACACGTTCCACCGAATATCGTTCCTGCACGGTCTGCGGCAGCAGCGGAAATACCACCTGCACAACAAACAGCGCACATATCATTCCGCCGGCAATCAGCGCGATTTTACTCTTAAGGCTTTTTATTCCCAGCAGCACAAACAGCGCAATTCCCGCAATGATGCCTATAAGACCGCCTCTCGAGCCGGTTTTAAGCACCGCATATAAAGTGAGCAGCAAAAGCACAACATACAACGGCGTCAGCTTTGACCTGTTCAGAATACGCTTTATGTATATCATAATCGACATGATAAAGTATCCGCAAAACTGATTCGGATCCTCGTAAAAGCCCAATATAAAAACAGCGGTTCTTCCCTCGTCAAACATTTCTCTTGTACTGAACAATCCGAAATACAGCGATATTATACCAACGGCTATCCACGTTTTTTCCATGAAATCCCTTTCGGTGGAATTATAAACACGCATTGACATAAGAACTATCGCAGCACATGTCAGTACCATATCCTTTGTCATTGTCTGCGAGGTTTCTGTATTTAAAAGCAGCAGCTCCCACACGGTATATGCGGTATACAGTACATATACACCCTGAATTGCATTAAATCTTATAGGCTTGCTTTCACCGAAGAAAAGCTTATAAAAGAGTATCAGTATCACAGGTATGGTAACCGCTTTTAAAAGAGAGCCTACCGGAGTTTCAACTATGGTTCCCGGCAAAAACACGAGATACAGGCATACTGCCAGACAGTCCGGACTTATTTCGCCGAAGTACCGCTTTATTTTCTGCACCGCCGCCATAGCTCCTCCTCTTTTCTTCGCATAATATGTATAAAAATAACCGCATTAAATAAACCAATGCGGTCAGTCAATCATACGGTTTTTCCGCTTAGACACTTAACTTTGCGTCCCTGCCTTTCGACAGGTTTGCCAATTTAGATTATATCATATAAATTTACAAAGGTCAATACCTGCCGTTTCAAAACCAACAAGTGCTTTTTCTTATTCAAACGGACGTATTCTGTAGGTTACGCCGAGTTTTTTACAGATTTTGGCACACTCTTTCTCTTCCTCTGCGGTGAGTGTGGTGGAAACGGTTGTAAGCACCGTCTTTTTAACATATTTTTTTACATTTTCCGCAAATTTCAGCATTGCGTCAAAAGCTTCAATTCCGAATTTATTTCTTGTAAGCTCATAATAGCGTGTTTTATTCGGAGTATTCAGGCTGATTGACACAACATCAATCTTTCCCTCATAGTCGGGAGACGTATTTTTGTTCCATATTAAATCCGATAAGCCGTTCGTGTTGATTCTTGTGGGCAGATTATAGTTCTTCTTCACAAATTCAGCCACTTCAAGCACATCATACAGACGTTCCGACGGTTCACCGAAGCCGCAGAATACCACTTCTTCATATTTTGACATATCGAATTTTGCAAATTCCGCCTTAACCTCGTCCACACTCGGTTCACGCTCCAGCCAAAGGCTGCCCGAGCCGTTCATTTCGTCCTTTTCCTGTCTCAGACAGAACGTGCAGCGGCACGGACATTTATTTGTCATATTCACATACAAGCCATTATGCACTTCATATAATATTACCATTGCTTTCACCCTATATCAGTTTAGTATATTTACTTATTATTATAACATGTTTTGCACCAAATATAAAATCTCAATACTTTACAAAAAAGCGGCATTTCACCGAGAAAAATATGTTGAAATTTGATATATTAAAGCAAAGCAGAAAGCCTACATAAAAAGCTTTCTGCTTTAATTTTTTACTTAACCTCGTTAATGGAAATAATATTAACGTTTTCCGCAGTATATCCTGCCTCCATTACATCTACCAATGCGCCGACCGTATCAAGGCTTGTCATGATTGTGACATCACACTCGATTGCGGTACGTCTGATTTTGAAGCCGTCGGATTTGACATCATTTCCCTTTTTCGGTATATCAATAATCAAATCCACAATTCCGCTTCGGATAATATCAAGAACATTCGGTACACCCTCGCTGATTTTCTTTGCATACTGCACATCAATTCCGTTATCTTCGAGCAGCTTTGCCGTTCCTGCGGTTGCTATAAACTTGCAGCCGCATGCCGCAAAACGCTTTGCCAGCGGCAAAAATCCCTCTTTGTCAATGTCGCGCACGGTAACAAGTATCGTTGAGCCTTTATGAGGAATTATTGTTCCCGCTGCAACGAAGCCTTTATACATTGCTTCACTGAAGCTCTTTCCGACTCCCAAAACCTCACCTGTCGAACGCATCTCAGGTCCTAAAGAAACCTCAACCTGCGGCAGCTTTTCCGTTGAGAACACGGGAACCTTTATTGCAACCGCATCGGTTTCGGGTGCTATTCCCGTAGAATATCCCATATCCTTAAGCTTCTCGCCGAGCATTATTCTTGTTGCAATATCTATAACAGGAACGTTTGTTACCTTTGTTATATACGGTACCGTACGGCTTGAACGCGGATTTACTTCGATTATATACAAATCGTTTTCAAACTCAATAAACTGTATATTAATCATACCGATTACTTTAAGCTCAATCGCAATTCTGTAGGTAACGTCTTTTATCTTCTCTATTATATTTTCCGGCACATGCTGCGGCGGATATATCGAAACAGAGTCACCGCTGTGAATACCGGCACGCTCCAGATGCTCCATTATACCCGGAATAAGTACGTCCGTGCCGTCGCATATTGCGTCGACCTCAAGCTCACGTCCGCCGAGGTATCTGTCGATAAGAACAGGATTTTCCTTATCCTTTTCAAATGCATCGGTAAGGTATCTGACAAGGTCAATTTCATTTCTTGTTATTTCCATACCCTGACCGCCCAAAACGTATGACGGACGAACAAGCAGCGGATATGACAGCTTTCCTGCCTCCTCAACGCCCTCCTTGACACTCCATACCGCTTTTCCCTTAGGACGCTTTATGTCAAGCTTTTCAAGCATTTCATCGAATTTTTCTCTGTCCTCCGCCTCGTCTATATACTTAGGCTGAGTTCCGAGTACTGGAACATTCTTCGATGCCAGGAAGTTTGCAAGCTTGATTGCGGTCTGACCGCCGAACTGCAATATTACACCGTCGGGCTTTTCAAGCGTGATTATATTATAAACGTCCTCCTCGGTAAGCGGCTCGAAATAAAGCTTGTCCGATGTGTCAAAGTCGGTTGATACCGTTTCGGGGTTATTATTTATAATAATTGTCTCAACGCCTGCCTTTTCAAGCGAAAGAACGCTGTGTACCGAGCAATAGTCAAACTCTATACCCTGTCCTATTCTTATAGGACCGGAGCCTATAACTATCACCTTTTTCTTATCCGACGGGAACGACTCCGTTATCTCGTCATATGTCGAATAGTAATACGGCGATACTGCCTCAAACTCTCCGGCACATGTATCAACCATTTTATAAACGGGTAAAATCCCCATTTCAACGCGCTTTTCATATACCTCACTCTCGCTGCAGCCCATAAGCTCTGCCATACCCTTGTCGGAAAAGCCCATTTTCTTGTAATACTTCATATTTTCGGGAGTGATTGTATTTATATCACATATTTTCAATGCTTCCTCGGCATCAACAATATTTTTTATTTTGCGCAGGAAGAACATGTCCATGCCCGTAATTTCAGCAAGCTTTTCAAGATTGTAGTTACGTCTTATGAGCTCTGCCAAATCAAACAGTCTTTCATCGTCGGGTACCATAACGCTGCGGCGAAGCTCCACCATCGAGCGCTTTTTTGATGCTTCTCTTTCAAGTGTGTACTGCTTGATTTCCAGCGAACGCACACCCTTTAACAGTGATGCCTCAAAACTGTTTCCTATTGACATGATTTCGCCCGTTGCCATCATCTTTGTTCCGAGTGTTCTTCTCGCACCGAAGAATTTATCGAACGGCCACTTCGGAATTTTTGTAACAACATAGTCAATTGCCGGTTCAAAGCATGCATATGTTTTGCCGGTAACCGCATTAATTATTTCGTCAAGATTGTATCCGAGTGCAATTTTTGCGGCAATTTTTGCTATAGGATAGCCTGTCGCTTTTGATGCCAGCGCCGAAGAACGGCTGACACGCGGATTTATTTCAATTACCGCATAATTAAAGCTGTCGGGATCGAGTGCAAACTGTACATTGCAGCCTCCCTTTATTTCAATTGAGTTAATTATATCTATTGCGGCTTTACGAAGCATCTGATATTCCTTATCAGCAAGTGTAAGCGCCGGAGCCACTACGATTGAGTCTCCCGTATGAACACCGACCGGATCCATATTTTCCATTGAACAGATTGTAATACAGTTTCCGGCACCGTCGCGCATTACTTCAAATTCAATTTCTTTCCAGCCCTTTATTGATTTTTCAAGCAAGACCTGTCCTACTCTGGAAAGATGAAGTCCCTGCTGAAGAATTACCGAAAGCTCCTCCGGAGTTTCCGCAATACCTCCGCCCGTACCGCCCAGGGTATATGCGGGGCGCACTATAACCGGGTAGCCTATGCTTTTTGCAAATTCCAGTCCCGATTCAAGGTCGGTTACAATTTCCGAGGGCGCTATGGGCTGATGCGTACGCTCCATAAGATTCTTGAACGAATCTCTGTCCTCGCCCTCCTTGATTGAGCTTATTGACGTTCCTATTACTTTAACACCGTACTTATCAAGTATTCCCTTGTCGTAAAGCTCGACGGACAGGTTAAGTCCCGTCTGACCTCCCATTCCGGCGATAAGTGCATCGGGACGTTCTTTTTCAATTATGCGTTCAACATATTCCGCGGTAAGCGGTTCTATATATGTTTTGGTTGCCATACCTCTGTCAGTCATGATTGTGGCAGGATTGGAATTTACGAGGACAACCTCTATTCCCTCCTCCATGATTGCGCGGCATGCCTGTGTGCCAGAATAGTCAAACTCAGCCGCCTGACCTATGACTATAGGACCTGAGCCTATGACTATTACTTTCTTAATTGATTTATCCAAAGGCATATTTTTTCATTCCTTTCGTAAAGTTCAAGTTATCGGATTATTTTCCTGCCGTCAGCTTTAAAAATCTGTCAAACAGCCAGTCCGTATCAAGCGGACCGGGGCAGGCTTCGGGGTGAAACTGCACACTCATAATCGGCAGCTCTTTATGCATTATTCCTTCGCAGGTGCCGTCATTTACATTAACAAACATTTCTTCTACATTTTCCGGCAGCTGTGAAACAATATAATTATGGTTCTGACTTGTTATAAAGCACTTGCCCGTTATTAAATCCTTTACGGGGTGATTGCCGCCGTGATGTCCGAATTTAAGCTTTTCGGTAACAGCACCAAGTGCCAGACCGATAATCTGATGTCCCATACATATGCCGCATATCGGCATTTTTCCGATAAACGCTTTTACAGTGTCAACCGTTCCCGGCGCATCAAGCGGATCTCCGGGACCGTTTGACAGGAATATCATGTCCGCACCGAGCTTTTCTATTTCATCTGCGCTTACGTTTGCCGGCAGCACCGTTATTTTGCAGCCGCGCCTTTCAAGGTCTCTCAGTATTCCGCCCTTTGCCCCCATATCTATAAATGCAACATGAGGCTTGCCGCCATCATTTATTGTATATGTTTTGGCGGTCGTTGTTTCCATTATTACGTTTGAGTTATCCAGAGTATTCATCAATGCCTTTACTTCGTCCTCCGATGGCTCTCCCTGCATAATAACCGCATTCATGCAGCCGTAATCACGTATAATTCTCGTCAGCGCTCTTGTGTCTATGCCCTCCAGACCGACAACCCCCTCGTCCTTGAGGAAATCGTCAAGATTCATTTCATTTCTGAAGTTCGACGGTGCATCGCACTTTTCTCTTACCACAAAAGCTTTAAGATGTGTATGCTCCGCCTCGTTGTCATCAAGATTAATACCGTAGTTTCCTATGAGCGGAAATGTCATCGTTACAATTTGTCCGCAGAATGACGGATCGGTCAGCGTTTCCTGGTAGCCTGTCATACCTGTCGTAAAAACAATTTCTCCCGCTACATTCTTCATATCTCCGAACATTGTACCCGTAAACCGCTGTCCGTTTTCCAAAATAAGCTGTGCTTTCATAAGAATTATAGCTCCTTTCCGATGTAATTAAGCCGTAAATTCAAGGACTTTGCGAAAGTTCAAAAAAAAAGACAATGATTAAACATTGTCAATTAAAACAAAAAACAGAAACACCACTGCCGCCGACTCCATGAATATACATTTGTGAGTACTTATGCTTGCCTGTCATGTTCTGTATCCTCCTTAATATTACTTTTAATATTGTAACACCCAAATCGAATTTTGTCAATACATAAATTATATTTTTGAAAAATATATTTTGTAGGTTTACAGAATGTTTCTTTTTTGCAGGCATGAATTGTATTCTATGACTTTCATGTCTCGGATGTAATACAGAACGAATTTTTCGGTATGTCAATAGCGGTCTATTAATGTTCTGCCACAACGGTGAGTAAAACCAAATCCTCATCGCCTGTGTTCTCAATGCTATGATCAGAACCTTTTTTTGCAGATGTGGCAAGTTCCCGCACTGAGAATTTCTACCTGTCCGTCACAAGTTGCTTTCCCTTTACCCGATAAAACATAGTTAATATCATCACTTGTTTCATGCCTATGCACACCAATAGAACCGCCCTTATGAATAGTACACGGAATAATTTTACCTTGCTCGTCCATATACATCTTCGCTGTCATCGTTCCTGTTCCATTATTCATTCCCGGTACTGTAATTTCCTTTGTTTTGTTAAAATCAATTAACACACTTTCATCCTCCAAATTTTGATTTTCTTAATTCTATCGGCGGGAATTTACGCCAGTCTCAAGATTCGCTTTATATCAGCCAGATTTTCAACAAAATAGATTCCCTCCTGTCGCTCGTTGGAAGACAGTCCTTTTTCAATCATATGATTTAGAAGTGCTTTCAAATCATCGTAGTAACCGTT
>CAJKHT010000016.1 GCA_905199755.1 uncultured Eubacteriales bacterium
ATGCCTATGAATATGAGGTAAACTTTACATAATCTATTACTTTCCAATACAAAGCAGTCATGGTAAGAATACCGCACAGCAGATTTCTTATTTTCAGCTTTACATGCAGAAATCCCGTGAACATTCCTGCAACTGCGCCTGCAAGCATTGCAAGCACAAGTGCCAGCCACGGGTTCTGTCCGCTCCGCAGCATTACGGTGCATACCGCAATGCCCAGCGGAAACGTTCCGTCAACAGACAAATCGGGGAAATCAAGAATAGTATATGTTATATACACTCCCAGCGCCATTATTCCATATATTAATCCTAATTCCAGTACCGTTATAATCTGTTCCATTAACCTTCTTTTACCTCCGCTCTGTCTGTGATAGACTGAGGAATTTCAAGACCGATTGTCTGTGCGGCTTTGGGGTTTACCGTAATTTTGCTTTCCGTCATTGTTTCATACGGAATTGATGAAATATCCTCGCCCTTTAATACCTTTGCCGCAATCACACCGGCTTTTTTACCCAGTTCGATGTAATCAATACCTGCCGATGCAACACAGCCGTTTCCTACCTGTTCCTCCTCCGAACCGAATACGGGAACGTTATGTGCGGTTGCCTTTTCAAGCAGTACGTTAAGATTGTTTACTACGGTGTTATCCGTAAGGTTTGTTATGCAGTCAACCTGACCTGCAACCGTTTCGGCTGCCTGCGGAATTTCAGCTGCGTTTGCAACACCCTTTGTCACAAGCTCAAAGCCGAACTCACCGACTTTTTCTTCATATGTCTTAATTGTTGAAACCGAATTTGCTTCGCTTGTTGTATAGAGAATACCGAGCTTTTTTGCATCGGGCATCATTTCTCTTATAAGCTTAAGCTGTGCTTCCACGGGAAGCTCATCGGAAACGCCCGATATGCCGTCCATTGCCTCTGTTCTGCTCTTTGCAAGATTTGCCGCAACGGGGTCTGATACCGCATTAAATACTACCGGGATTTTCTTCTCGTAGCAGGAATTGTAAAGTGCCTGTGCCGACGGAGTCGCTATACCGCATACAAGATCAAGCTTATCTGCGGCAAATTTCTGAGCAACCTGTGTATTGGTGGAATCGTCCGCCTTTGCCGACTGCGCATCTATTTTTACGTTTTTGCCCTCTTCAAAGCCCTCCGATTTCAAACCCTCGACAAATCCGTCACGGCAGTTGTCGAGCGACGGGTGGTCGGCATACTGTAAAACACCTATTTTATATACTTTTTCGGTGCTGCCTGTGTCTGCGGTCTGTGTGCCTGAGCTCTGGCAGCCTGTAAGCATTGCTGCCGCAACCGCAGCGGCACTCATAACTGTTAAAAATTTCTTCATAGTCTTCATTGTTTTCATCTTTCATTTTCCTTTCTCATCATAAAAATTCTCGGGATTTATTTATCCGCGCAAAGTTTTTTGATTAGTAAAGAATGAGCTGCTGCAAAAAGCCTCCTCTCGGTTTGAGTATAAAAAAAGCTTTCCGAACAGAATAACGGAAAGCTGTAATTTCAAAAAAATTGTCAACTCATCTCAACTGCTCTAATCTCATCTAAACTGGTTATGAGTATATCATATAACTTTGCACTTGTCAATACTTTTTTGAGATTTTTTCATTTTTTATAAAAATACAAAATGAGTTGACAATTTTTGCTAATTATATTAAAATCAGTGTATAGGAGGGATAAACATATGATAAAAAAGATAATATCAACAATACTTATGCTGGCGATGCTTGCACCGTCGGTACCGTCGGGTGCGGCGGGAATGTTTACGGAGGACGATAATTCCGACATTCTTGTGGAGGTGAAAAACAAAGACAATGAGGTAATCTATGCCGGAGCGCTCGGAGATTTCGAGGACGGAAGATACAAAAATACGGACTTTTCAAGCATTGAATCGCTTGCGGTGGCTGATTTTAACAGCGGAGAGTTTTTTACAATCACCCCGGAAAGTACCGTAAGCCTTGCTCCCGGAAAGTACCGTAAGCCTTGCTCCCGCACTTCAGGCAAGCAATAGCGGCATATATGCATACGGTATGTTCCTCACGGACAATGTATATACGGAAAACCGGCTTGCAGAGGGCATGACATATAATGTGTATCTGCAAAACACCACTTCGGAACCGATAAAATTTGCGTCTGTTATTGCCGTATATTCTGCGGACGGAAAGCTTAAAAATCTGGATATGGGAGAAACCGTAAGTGTCAATGTCAATTCATCGGGAATTTCCGGGGTAGAATTAGACATAAAAAGAGTATCGGAAACCGATACGGTAAAGGCAATGGCATGGAATACCGAAACGTTGAAGCCGTACACAAAATCACAGCTTGTATCACATACCGGTGCAGACATGTACGGTGACAGCTTTGAAGACGCCTTTTATATATCGGATTTGTCAAGGGATATAACGGGCAGTGTTTCCTCATCGGATACCGACTATATAAAATTCTATGTGCCTGTGTCGGGCGACTATTCGTTTTTTATGGTATCGCCTGCTGCGGTACAGCTGTACAAAGGTAATAAATCCCCGATTAATCTTATAAAAAAAGGCTCGGAAAGTGTGCAGACATACACAAGGACTGTAAATAAAGGATATTACTATCTTAAAGTGTACGGAACGGGTGATTACCTCATACAGATATATAAAAAGCTGTCCGAAAGCGAAATGCTTGATATATACGAATTTGACCGTGAAATCAATGTGTATAAGCAAAAGACGGAGAAAATATGCAGTGCACTGTATGATACGGAGCCTGAGAGGGCAGAGAGTCTGTATAATGAATATATGCGGCTTGTGCAGCATGACGGTAAATTGCATAATCTGCCAAAGGCTGTTGAGAATCTGCTGAAATCCCAAGCCCAAGTGACATCGGACTATGTCGGTGCATACTATTACCCGAAAAAAGCCGAATTTGAGGATTTAAAGGAAAAATACCGTGAAATATCCGAGAGGTACAGCTATGCCTTGGATTCTGTAAACACAATGAGTATGCAAGACGAATACTTAACGGATAACGTATGTACAATGACATCGGGAGCTGACGGAACAGCCGAAACGGAATTTGCGTCTAATGATTATGAGGACACCGAGGACGCTTACGGGATTGAACCCGAAACCGCAGTATCAATTGAAAAAGACGAAGCCGCCGCGGAGGATACGGCGGCGGAAGATGACGAAAGATTAACACCATTGCTTGAAGTACAGGAGGTTGAAAAGGATCGCGTTAAGGTGCATGCGAGATTTCCGAAGAACGGAGCAAAAGGAAACACCCTTATGCTGGTTAAGCTTACAACGGAAGACGGAAAAACAAGAGCGGAAACAGCAGTGAGGGCGGAAAGCCTGGGAGAAAATGATTATAATATATCAGGCTTGCAGCCTGGGGGAATATATATTATAGTAATGATGTGGTCGGATAACGGAGGCTTGACCTACGGCTATCCGAATGCAGTATGCAGACGTGTGCAGACAAAATATGCCGATGAATCTATCGAATATGCCGAATATACAAGCCCCGGGGGACATGTGATTGCAGAGCTTGAGAAAAACGATGTTCCGTCATATGCACCGTCTATGGATACATGGCTTGAAAATATGGATACGGTGTATGAAAAATTGGCGGAGCTTACGGGCGGAGTGCCGTATAACGGTGATCCGATACGTATTGAATCGGAACGCAGCTATGAATATTTTAACGAGAGACAGCCGGACGGACAGAACTACTGGCGGCTGATAATGGGGAGATCGGGACAGCTGATAAAGATACATCAGCCGTTTTACAGAAGTCACATGCAAAGACTGCATGACGGCGATTGGGGAGATACGCCGATACATGAGCTGAGCCATGATTTTGATATGGAACAGTGGCTGTTCGATACGGAAGCACTGGCATTTCTGAAACTGGCATATGTTCTCGAAAAGTGCAATGGGGCAAAGGTTTACCGTGTTGACACCGCCCTTGGCGGCAAGGACTACTATGGAAAAAAGGAAACCTATGATTACGATGATTTTCTGACTACGTATTGGTTTGAAAGCTACAGGGAAACCTTTGGAAAAGGAAACTACGGTTCTGCCGGAATGGCATCAATATTGCTGAGAATAAAAAATGAGATAGGCTGGGAACCGTTTGAAAAGGCTTTTGGAGAGCTTCGCCAAATTGACAAGATAAAAGTCCCGAAAAGCGAAATAGGAAAATTCAATTTGTTCCTTTATGAGCTTGGGCGGTATTCCCAAGGAAAATATAAAACAGTGTACGATGTCATGACAGAAACGGAGCGTGATATAATAGGAGCAAGGCTCGGAGGAGATGTTGTAATGCTTAAAAGCGCACCGGTGCCGGAGCTGAAGTCATCGGAAACGGGAAGAACGGCAGATATAAGCGTCGGAGCGGGAGACTATCAGCAGTATGAATATATACCGCAGGAAAGCGGCGAATATACGATATATACAAGCGCCTACGGAGGAACGGGATTTGATAATGATACATATATAGAGGTATATGACGAGAATACGGAGACAGCTGTGCCGAAAGCGGAAAATAATAACTACGAAGGAAGCCTGTTTTCAAAAGTTACACTGACGCTTGAAGCGAAGCAGTCGTATTTTGTAAAGGTTTACAATGTGAATAAATCGGCGGCGAGGCTGCATGCAAGACTGAACATAGAGAAAAATATCGGCTTAAGAGAGCTTGGCTTGTATACGCCGGAGGATATTACGTTGCAGGATACTGAGCATTGCATGCTGAAATTCACCCCGCCCGAAACGGGAGCATATGCATTCAAGGCGGAAAGGACAGGAAACGGAGCAGATACGTATATGAAGCTGTATAAAACCGAAGGCAAAAGAGAGCTGCTGGGATATGGCAAAAATGCGGTTGTGCATTGGCTGAAAGGCGGACAGACATACTATCTGAAATTTTCGGGATTTTTCATGCGCGCCGTAAAAGGCAGGGTAACTGCGGAGGAGGCGCAGTTGGTGGAGTTTAAGAAGCGTGAGGACAGCGGCTTTATTTACGTGAACAACCCGGAATACCTGTCAAAATATGAAATTGTGGATGATTACAATCCGAGGGTGGCAAGAACAAAAATATTTGAACAGAAAAATCTGTCGGGCAAATATACGTATTATCAGCCGAACATTGCATGGTGGGCTAAAAATACAAGTGTTGATTATCCGTCACATGATTTTTATACGGATATAGATTTCTATAACCCTACCGACAGTGCTGTGACGGTAAATATACAAAATCTTACATATAAAGACCATAGCGGAGTTAATAAAAATGCATACAATGATGTTGAAAAGTATTACACCGGAAAGGGGAAAAGCGGAACGGTTACGATAGAACCCGGAAAGCATAAGCTTTTGTATGCCGATATTATGGGAACACCATATAAACACACAGATTTGGGAAATGCATATTCCGGCTGGGACAGAGCGCTGCCTATGTTCACACTGTTTGATTTTGAGGTTACGGGAGGAAACATAACATTGAGCGCACTTGCGGCATATGATGTAAATAATCTGCGCCTTGCGGATAATGAGGAAAGAATATTAAGAAACGGTACAGTGCTTGAGGGAGCAGGAGTTGTGGAAAAAAGAACAAGCGAACCAGATATGGCAAACAAGTATAAGGGGACGGCGAACAATCAATCTGCATGGGTTGATTCATCAATAAATGTTCTGCTTGATGAATATGCAAATCCGGGCAAAGCACTTGATGTTTATCTGAGGGATTCACAATACGGAGAGGATAAGGCGAAGAGGAAACTGTGGATGACTAACACCAGTCCGACATTTGATGAACATAGTGCGGTATGGCATGCACTTCCGAACAGTTTTCATTCGTTTACTTATGATTACGAGGACACGGGAAGAAAGTATAATTTTGATATATATCATCAGAATCTTGCCAATTTAAACAAATATGGAGGAAAAAACGAATCGGTAAACAATCCTCTGCCGGTGGAAGTAAAGGAAAATTTAAAATATAATTTTATAAACGGGGGGAAAGAAAAAACAAGTCATTATCCTGATGCAATAAGTATCGGAGAATGGGGAGCAACGTATCATTATACAGTTACGGCAGGGAATGTTACCAACGAAGAAAAAACCATAGCTCTGGAGGTTAATAATTGCGACAATCTGGTTTACGGAATCAAAAAACAGGGCGAAAAGAATTATAAAACGGAGATATATGGACATTTAGACGGCGGAGATGAAAATTTCAAATGCCCCGAAGAAGCAAAAATAACTGTTCCGGCAAATTCCGCGGTGACATTTGAGGTAGTGGTAATGGCAGCTTGCGGAAACACGGGAACAAACAACAGAATAGCAGTAAAGTAAGAAAGGAAGTAAAAAAACAATGAAAAAAATATTATGTACAATTATAGGAGCTATAACGGTAACAATATTTGCGGCAATGCCTGCAAATGCACATGACATAGAGGGACTTCATGAAAATCTTGATGCGCTGCTGCTTGAAAAAAGCAATCCCGAGCTTGCTAAAACAATGGAAGAAAATTTTTTGGATTTTTTCAATGTGCATTGGCAAGGATACTTAAAAGGATTGAAGAAAACAGGGAGAATGCATACAAAAAGCGATGAAGATGAATATGTATACAGACTTGAAGAAGATAAAATGGATTATGCAAACAGCATAAAAACAATCATAATAGATACATATAAGTATTATTATCAATATGCAGAGAATAATTGTTTAAAATACATATTCAGCAACGATGTTTATTGGAGTACACCGCAAATAAATTTTATACCGTTCACCGGTTGGTTTACGATGACAGGAGAATATATGGACAATCCGCGCGAAACCTTTGGTAAAGAAGTAGGCGGTATTTGTTTGAATGAAACAGGATTGGATTTTTTAAAGGATGAAAACAGGATAGGTGAAATGCTTTCGGAAAGAGGAGAAACAAAAGTGACTGATATAAAAGTGTTTTCACCATATGACATGATAACCATATTATATATACAATGTGCAAGCAACGAGTATTTGGTATGCCTATACTCAAATCCCAATGGATGGGATTTTATGGAAAATATAGAAAAATATAAAATATATCCGGCAACGGATTTTATCGGAGAAATAATATCTATAGATGGGGATTTAAGTGCAGCAATACCGCTAATATACAACTCACAGCTTATCAAACCCACATATGAAAGCGAAGCGGAAAGCTTGCAGTCGGAGGGAATGTTAAAGGGAAACGAAAACGGACTTGACTTGCTGAAACCGCTGTCGCGGATAGAGTCGGCGGCAATGCTTTTGCGCGCAAAGGGTGAGAGTGAAAACACAGACACAGCGGTACAGATATTCACCGATGTGCCGCAGTCGCATTGGGGCTACGGAGCGGCACAAAAGGCATATTCGCTCGGAATAGTCAATGGAGTGGGTGATGATAAATTCGCGCCGGAAAAAACCGTAACGGCGGAGGAATTTTGCACAATGCTCCTGCGTGCCGCCGGAGAAAGTGAGTTTGACTGGAAACAGGCACTCAATATGCTGATTGAGAGAAATATCATAACCGAGGAGGAAAGCAAAACCATGGACTTCTTCACTCGCGGAGATATGGCAAAAATCCTCTATGAGGCTAAACAAAACGGTTTGCTGTGAATTATATATACATTGTGTATAAAGCAGGCGGACAGAGGGTAAAATTCTAACAGAAAAACAAAAAGACGGGAGCATTAAACTTGACTTACAGTTCACGATTTTTTAAATGTGTAGAATGTGAAACGCTGGTTGAAGCGTTAAACCCTCAATGCTGTGATGATTTGGTATGCTGCGGCAAGCCCATGAATATGCTGCGGGCAAATTCCGATATGGCAATCGGCGAAAAGCATATCCCCGTTATAAAGCGCGAAAACGGTTGTATGACCGTTTGTATAGGACGTGTACTCCACCCTATGAGCCGAGAACACAGTATTCTTTGGGTGGAGCTTCGGGGAAAATACATTTGCAATAAAGTTTATCTGAAAAAGGGAGAAGATCCGATTGTCATATTCCGCGGCGTGGACGAAAACGCTCATTATACCATTTATGCATATTGCAACAAACACGGTTTATGGCGAACCGAAATCTGACGTATTAACGGCATCGGGACATTATATATGCAAAATATCGTTAAATATTAACAATTCGTCAATAAAAATTAAAAAAAATCAAAAAAACACTTGCAATTATTATTGATTTGTTGTATACTAATATGGTATTGTATATTAAATAATGTGGAGGTGTATATCGTGCCTAATATCAAATCAGCTAAAAAGCGTGTGAAGGTTGCTGCTAAAAAGACGCAGATTAACGTTGCTCACAAGACTGCTCTTAAGACTGCTGTAAAGAAATTTGAAACAGCTGTTGCAGAGGGTGACAAGGACAATGCAAAGGTATTGTTCAATGAAGCTGTAAAGAAGCTTGACAAAGGTGTTTCACAGGGAATTATCCATAAGAACACTGCTGCAAGAAAAAAATCACAGCTTGCAATAAAGCTTGCTAAGCTTAGCGCGTAAATCAAAATCGGAGGCTGTTTAAAAAAGTCAATTGACTTTTTTAAACAGCCTTAATTTTTTTTACATCCTCTTTTTTTGTGCTCCGGGTTTTGGTTAACATAATCAGTATTTTTATCATATTATGTTAACATAGAGTGTGATTGGAATACCACATTCTGAAAACGGATAATTAAAGAAGGAGTGTAAAATATGAGTGAATGTAAACCGTCTGCTCCGAGCTGTGCCTACTCGCCGTGCGGATGCATAGGCTATGGCTATGTTCCGGAGCAGCAGCTTAAAAGCACGTATTGCCCTTGTGATGCCTTAGAGCAGGGCAGCCTGTTCCCCGAATTGGTGCTTACTATGTGCGAGTACGGAAAAATATGCAAGCATAGCGGAGGTAGTGAAGATGAGTGAATGCAGTCTTATGAAATCGCTGCAAAGCTATAACTTTGCGGCATACGATATGTTGTTGTATCTTGATACGCATCCGAAAGATAAAAAAGCTTTTGAAATGTTCCGTGAGCTTGTGGAGAAAACAAACGGATTAAAAAAAGAGTATGAGGAAAAATACGGACCACTTACGCCGTATTCAGCGGCGAAATTTGATACCTTTACATGGCTTGAAGGTCCGTGGCCGTGGGAAAAGGAGGCTAACAGATAATGTTTTCATATACAAAACTGCTTGAATACCCTATAAAAATATCAAACCCAAATCCGCGCCTTGCCAATATCGTCGCAACTCAGTACGGCGGCCCGAACGGCGAGCTGGGTGCATCGCTCCGCTATCTTTCACAAAGATATACAATGCCGGACGATGTTACACGCGGTTTGCTTACCGATATAGGCACTGAGGAGCTGGGGCATCTTGAAATGGTGGGAACGCTTGTGAAACAGCTGAATAACGGCGTTGCTCCCGAGGAATGGAACAAACTCAATGTATTTGAATATTATGCGGATAACGGAAATTCCGTGTATCCGCAAAGCTCGCAGGGCTCACCGTTTAATGCCGCGGCGCTTGCCGTTACCGGCGATGCCATAACCAATCTGTTTGAGGACTTGGCAGCAGATGCTGCACTCTCATAAGAACAACATATTTTTTTATTTTAAGGTAAATCGGTTTTTATTGAAACAAATCAATCCGTCATCGCGCATTCTGCAAAGCTCATTTGACATGGCGCTGCGGTCAACGGAAAGAAAATCCGCAAGCTGTTGGCGGTTAAAAGGAATGTCAAAGGAGGAGCTTCCCGATTTTATTGATTGCTCCGACAGATAGGATAACAGCTTTTCACGCGTTGTCCTCTGGGACATGTGTGCCAGCTTTTGCGCAAGAACTCTGTTTTTTTCGGCGAGCAATTCAAAAAAATTCTGTATAAGCTTTTGGGAAAAAACGTATTCGGAGGGATTTACATCAAAAATGCGGTTAAAGTCGAGAAACAGCACGGTACTGATTTCGGTTGCCACGGCATTATTTAAAATCGCACCGCTGCCGGGGAGAGCATATGCTTCGCCGAAAACCTCACCCCTGAAAATCTTATTTAATATACTCAGATTTCCCCAGTAGTCCTCGCGCTGAATATGCACGCTGCCGTCAAGCAGCAATGCGACCGAGGTTACACGCTCACCGGCACGGAAGATATATTCATTTTTACCGAATTCTTTTTTGACTGCCGACAGCAGTAAAAGCACTTCTTCTATTTCATTTTCTTTTATTCCGCCAAAAAGCCTTGACAGCTTTAATGTGTTGATATATTTTTTCATAAAAAAACTCCTTTTGTTGTAAATACAACAGACTTGTTTCTTTTATTATATTATAATCAGCATGATAAATCAATATTATACATGTTAATTTGAGGAGGATAAGTCTGAATAAAATCGCCCATAGCACTGTCGGTCCCCTTGTACAGCACCGCTCGCTGCAAAGCAGCACTCTGAGCAATTTTCTTTCAGACTTCGGTTTTGTGCCTTACGGCGCGGAAAGGAATGGTCATAAATATGATAAGAAGAATAATTTGTATAGATGAAGAAAAGTGCAACGGCTGCGGAGCCTGTGCGGCTGCCTGTCATGAGGGGGCCATCGGTATGGTTGACGGAAAAGCAAAGCTGCTTCGTGATGATTACTGTGACGGTCTGGGTGACTGTCTGCCGACGTGCCCCACCGGTGCGATAAGTTTTGAAGAGCGCGAGGCGGCGGCGTATGACGAGGCTGCCGTAAAAGCAAACATGCAAAAGCGTGCGCCTATGCCCTGCGGCTGCCCGGGTACCAATATAAAGAGAATACAGCATGATGATAAGGCAGACACAAAAGCTCCCGAAATCGGCAGCAGACTTTCGCAATGGCCCGTACAGATAAAGCTGGTTCCCGTCAATGCACCGTATTTTGACGGCGCAAATCTGCTTATCGCCGCAGACTGTACGGCATATGCATACGGCAGCTTTCATGAAAGATTTATTAAAAATCATATTACGCTTATCGGCTGCCCGAAGCTTGACGATATTGATTATTCGGAAAAGCTTACGGCGATTATACGTGAGAACAATATAAAAAGCATATCTGTTGTAAGAATGGAGGTACCGTGCTGCGGCGGAATTGAAAATGCCGTTAAAAAGGCTTTGCAGGACAGCGGAAAATTTATACCGTGGAGTGTTAATGTAATTTCAACGGACGGTAACATTAAGGAATAATATTATTATAAAAAGGGGATGTAAAAAAAGTCCAGACCGCAAAAAGGCAAGTTTACGAGGAATATAGTTCATCAAGAAATTATAAAATTTTATGTTTTTAATAAAAATCGTATTTTATTCGATTTTCTTAATTTTAATGCCTTTTTGCTACGAACAAACTGAACCACTCGGAGTACACCAGTACACCGTCGGGTTCAGTTTGTCCGTTCTGAAGCATTTTTTCCTATCCCATCAAAAGGAGCTGTAAAAGATATATTTTTTACAGCTCCTTTTGACTCTTGACTTGCACATAACTGCAATTTATGTGCTTGCCATATTTTGAAACAGCCTGTTTAAGGCTTTGGGAATAATCTTGATTTATTTATAATACATGGGTTTTGTCGAGTGCTTTTTTCAGCTTTACACCCACAAACGATGCGGCAATACATTTTGCAATGTCGCCGGGTATGAACGGCAGTACATATGCGGCAAGGATTGCCTTAAAGCCGTTTCCCGTGTGAAATGCCGTAAATGATGCTCCGAATATGTATATTATGGGTATTCCGACACATATTGTAGCTATAAGATTCCGCTTAAAGCTGTTTCTGTCTCCTGCCGCGAGACTGATAAGGAATGCAGCAAAAATATAGCCGATTATGTAGCCGCCGGTAGGACCTGCAAGTCTTGCTATACCTCCCGTGCCGCCGGAGAATACGGGCAGTCCCGTGATGCCTATAAGTACATAGGCAATCAAAGCGGCAGCGGCATATTTAGGTCTTAAAAGCAGCGCCGCAAGGTTTACCGCAAAGGTTTGTGCGGTTATCATTACAGCTGTGAACGGCAGCGGAATTACTATATATGCCGATACGCATATCAGCGCGGTGCAAAGAGCGGTACGGCATAATTCAGCGGTTTTTGTTTTCATATTAAATCCTTCTTTCTTTTGTTGTCCGAGTTATTGTATCATAGATTTTATAGATTGTCAACCTATTTATTTAAAATCAAGTTTACAATTAAAAGACAAAAAAAGAAAGACTCCTGCCGAATCTTTCTTTTATATAATCAATTAATATAACGGATGCTTGTCGCAAAGAGCCTTTACTCTTGCCTTTACCTCATCCTTTGAATTATCAAAATCCTTGATTGTGAGTGCAATAAGCTTTCCTATTTCAACCATATCATCTTCTTTGAAACCGCGTGAGGTTGAAGCCGGAGTACCTATTCTGATACCGCTTGTTACAAACGGTTTCTGAGTATCAAACGGAATTGCGTTTTTGTTTACAGTTATGCCGACTTCGTCAAGCATTTTTTCCGCTTCCTTGCCGGTAACGCCTGTGTCCGTAAGATTTACAAGCATGAGGTGGTTATCCGTACCGCCGCTCACCAGCTTAAATCCCTCTTTAATCAGCTGATCCGCAAGAGCCGCCGCATTTTTTACCACCTGCCGGGCGTACTCTTTAAATTCCGGCTTTAATGCTTCGCCCAGGCATACTGCCTTTGCGGAAATTGTGTGCATGAGCGGACCGCCCTGAATTCCGGGGAATATTGCTTTGTTTATGCGCTTTGCAAGCTCCTCGTCGTTTGTGAGGATAAGTCCGCCTCTCGGACCGCGCAAGGTTTTGTGCGTGGTTGTTGTAACAACATCGGCATAGGGAACGGGTGAGGGGTGGCAGCCTGCGGCAACCAGACCTGCAATATGCGCCATATCAACCATCAGATATGCTCCGACTTCCTTTGCGATTGCGCCGAATTTTTCAAAATCAATAGTTCTGGGGTATGCGCTTGCACCTGCAAGAATAAGCTTGGGCTTTGATTCGAGAGCTATGCGGCGCACTTCATCATAATCTATTGTGTTTGTATCTTCGGTTACACCGTAGGAAACAATGTTAAAATATTTACCCGACATATTTACCGGCGAGCCGTGGCTTAAATGTCCGCCGTGGGCAAGGCTCATCGAAAGTACGGTGTCTCCCGGATTGAGCAGTGCGAAAAATACAGCCATGTTAGCCTGTGCACCCGAGTGCGGCTGTACATTTGCGTATTCCGCACCGAACAGCTTTTTTGCACGTTCTATTGCAAGAGTTTCAACTATATCCACATATTCGCAGCCGCCGTAATATCGCTTGCCGGGGTAGCCCTCGGCATACTTGTTTGTAAGCGTTGTGCCGTTTGCCTCCATTACCGTTTCGGAAACAAAATTCTCTGAAGCAATAAGCTCGATTTTATCTCTCTGACGGTTTGTTTCTTTCATGACCGCGTCATAAACCTCGGGGTCATTCTGCTTTAAAAGTGTATAATCTTTCATGTTATCAATCCTTTCGGGTAAGGTTTTTACCTTTGATTATTTACTATTATATAATGAAAGTAAAAAATATTCAAGTGTAATCAGCAATTTTCTTGTAATATTATGCGGAAAAATGATTAAATATCGCGCATTGTAAGAGAAATTCTCTTTTTCGGTACATCAATTTCGAGAATTTTAACCTTTACGACATCACCCACGGAAAGTACATCGGTGGGGTGCTTTATAAACTTATCGCATATCTGTGATATGTGAACAAGTCCGTCCTGGTGAACTCCTATGTCCACAAACGCACCGAAATCGATTACGTTTCGCACCGTGCCGGTAAGCGTCATGCCGGGCTTTAAATCCTCCATGGAAAGTATGTCGCTTCTGAGTACCGGCTGCGGCAGCTCCTCACGCGGGTCTCTGCCGCGCTTTAAAAGACTGTCCGCAATATCCGTAAGGGTTATTTCGCCTATGCCCAGAGTATCGGCAAGCTCTGCAGTGTTAAGCCTTGAAAGACGTTTTTTTATATCGTCAAGATTTCCCGAAGCAACGTCCTCCTTTGAATATCCGAGCCGCTCCAGCAAAGCCGCTGCGGCATCGTAGCTTTCGGGGTGAACGGAGGTGTTGTCAAGCACGTTTTTGCCGTCTGCAATCCGCAGAAAACCTGCGCATTGCTCAAATGCCTTGTTTCCGAGCTTGGGAACCTTTAAGAGCTCTTTCCTGGAGCTGAATTTACCGTTTTCCTCACGGTATGCGGCTATGTTTTTCGCAACGGTGCCGTTTATGCCGGCAACATATGACAGCAGAGACGGCGATGCGGTATTAAGGTCAACTCCGACGCTGTTTACGCAGCTTTCGACAACGCCGCCGAGTGCTTCGCCGAGACGTTTCTGATTCATGTCATGCTGATACTGACCGACACCTATTGATTTGGGGTCTATTTTAACAAGCTCCGCAAGCGGATCCTGTAAGCGCCGTGCTATGGAAACGGCGCTTCTCAGTGCGACATCGTACTGCGGAAATTCCTCTGTGGCAAGCTTGGATGCACTGTACACCGATGCTCCGGCTTCGTTCGTCATCATATAATATACTTTTTTGTCAAGCTCCTTTATCAGCTCCGAAACAAGGATTTCCGATTCCTTTGATGCCGTTCCGTTGCCTATTGAAATCAAATCGACATTGTGCTTTTCGATTAAGCCCTTAAGCACACGCTTTGCCTTTTCCTTGTCGTGTATCGGCAATGTGCAGTATACAATGCCCGTGTCAAGCACTTTGCCGGTTTCGTCAACAACGGCGATTTTGCAGCCCGTTCTGTAGCCGGGATCGAGTCCCAGCACAACATGACCTTTAACGGGCGGCTGAAGCAGCAGTCCCGAAAGATTTTGGCTGAAAACCTTGATTGAGGCTTCCTGTGCATTCTCCGTGAGCGAATTTCTTATTTCCGTTGCAATGGACGGAGCGATGAGACGTCTGTATGCATCCTCCGCGGCAAGCTTGACATACGGAGTGGTTACGGATTGGCGCTTTGATGCTACCTGGCGGTGCAGATAGTTTATAACGGGTTCTTCGTTCATTTCTATTTTTACGCTCAGAAAACCCTCCTTTTCACCTCTGTTTATGGCAAGCAGACGGTGATTTGCAAGCTTTTCCAAAGGCTCGGAAAAATCGTAGTACAGTCTGTAAACGCTGTCCTCCTCCTTTGCGGCCTTTGCGGTAAGAAATGCATCGTGCATTGTCATTGAGCGTATGGCTTTTCTGTAGTCGGCACTGTCGCTTATTGCCTCGGCAATAATGTCCATTGCGCCGTTTAATGCATCCTGTGCGGTTTCTACGCCTTTTTCCGCGTTTATAAACGGTTCTGCGAGCTCTTCGGCGGTTTTATCCGTGTTTTCCTGTTTAAAAAGAATAACGGCAAGGGGATCAAGTCCTTTTTCGCGTGCGATTGTGGCTCTTGTACGGCGCTTGGGACGGTACGGACGGTATATGTCCTCCAGCTCCGACAGCGTTACTGCCTTTTGTATCGCTTCGGACAGCTCGGGAGTAAGCTTTTCCTGTTCGTCTATAAGACGGGAGATTTCCTCCTTTTTCTCCTCCAGATTGCGGAGATATATAAGCCGCTGCGAAAAATCTCTCAGTACCTCATCGCTTAAAGTTCCCGTTTTTTCCTTGCGGTAACGTGCAATAAAGGGTATTGTGTTTCCGTCGTCTATAAGTGCAACCGTATTTTCTGTCTGCCAGCGTTCGAGACCGAATTCGGCTGTTATAATGTCAATGATTTTATTGCCGGAATTTGTCATATGTAATATCCTCCTAAGACATGACTTTTAATTTCAAAAAAATTGTAACCTTTTTGAAAAATAAATTTAAAAAAAGTATTCACAAATTAAATTTTTTGTGATAAAATAGTAATCGACACAACATATAGTATACATATTGTAAAAAAGTAACAATATATACACCGCGAATGTGCGGCTTACGGAATAATTATAACCCATATCCCGAAATTTTACAAGAAAAACATAAAAATAGTAAAAAAAATTTCAAAAATCTATTGCGTTTTTTGCAAATATAGAGTAAAATGGATATGTGGGGAGGAAAATGGAGGATATGGGAGCGGAATTGCTTCAAAAATCCATTTCCGGGAAACATAATGTAAGCTTATGAAAGGCGGTGAATGTACGGTGACGGCTTTTGTTGATGAATATGAAAGACAGCTGGATGAACGCGGAAGAATTATCCTGCCGTCAAAGCTTCGCGGTGTCACGGGCAATACCGTATATATCACACAGGCGCCTTTTGATAAGTGCCTGCATCTTTATACCGAGACCGAGTGGGAGCATGTATCGGAAAAAATCAATAAGCTGCCTACATCGACGGACAGGAATGCGGCTGCTTTTGTGCGTATATTTTTCGGCAAAGCAACTGCCGTGCAGGTGGATAAACAGGGCAGAATACCTATAGCGGGCAGACTTTTGGAATACGCCGGCATAACAAAGGACGTTGTTCTTGTCGGTGCAAACACAAGACTGGAAATATGGGACAGTGCGGCATGGAACGAATACCAGTCCGGACTTGCCGACGATATTATGATGGAAGGCGTTTTGAAATACGGTCTTAACATATGATTTGTTACAGAATGATTTCATCAAAATATGGGAGGCGGCAATGGAATTTAAGCATATTTCGGTTCTGCTGGATAAAAGCATAGAATTTCTTAACATTCACGATAACGGAATATATGTTGACGGTACACTCGGAGGAGGCGGTCATTCATATAAGCTGTTAAAGTCAAACGAAACATGCCGTCTTATCGGCATCGACAGAGATAAAGAAGCCATTGCTGCTGCCTCAAAAAGACTTTCGGAATTCGGCGGCAGAGTGACGGCGGTTAATGACAATTTTTGCAGAGTAAAGGACATTTTAAGAAATCTGCAAACGGATAAAATTGACGGAGCACTGCTTGATTTGGGAGTGAGCTCATATCAGCTTGACAACGCTTCGAGAGGATTCGGTTACATGCATGATGCGCCGCTTGACATGCGCATGGATATGCAAAGCGCCAAAACCGCATATGATGTAATAAATTCATACACGGCGGACGAGCTTACAAAGATATTCTTTGATTACGGAGAAGAAAAGTGGTCAAAGCGTATTGCGGAATTTATAGTCCGCGAACGGGAAAAAAAGCCTGTGGAAACCACTTTTGAGCTGGTGGAAATAATAAAGGCGGCAATCCCCGCGGGTGCGCGGAAAGAGGGCGGACACCCGGCAAAGCGTATTTTTCAGGCTGTTCGGATAGAGGTCAATAACGAGCTTGGTATTCTGGAGCAGTCGGTAAAGGATTTTACGGATGTTTTAAAGCCCGGCGGCAGACTGGCGGTTATTACTTTTCACTCGCTTGAGGACAGAATAATAAAACAGACCTTTGCGTCTCTGGCGCAGGGGTGTACATGCCCGAAAAGCTTTCCCGTGTGCGTTTGTCATAACGTGCCTCGTGTGAAAATTCTTACAAGGAAGCCCGTTCTTCCCGATGACGGCGAAACGGAAGCCAATTCACGTTCAAAAAGTGCAAAGCTCAGAGTAATAGAAAAATTATAGGGAGAATTATTGTGGAATACGGAAATCTGGCATATAAAGAATATCAGTACCCTCCGGCGAAGAAAAAACCACAAAAGAATAATGCAGACAAAAGGAAGCACAACCAGATGCTCAACAGAATTAAGAATATCCGCAGAATATGCGCTATAATCGTACTGGCGCTTTCCGCAGGATTTATGATTTCCGAATTTGTTGCCGTGAACGAAACAAAGCAGCAGATAGCATCGCTGGAAAAGGATCTTACATCAGAGGAATCTGTGACATCGCAGAAAATGTTTGAGCTGGAACGCAGTGTCGATTTATCCGAGATAGAAAAGGAAGCAACGACAAGACTGGGCATGCAGCGCCCGGAGAAATATCAGACAATATACGTAAACGTAAAACAGAACGATGTAACCGAGAAAACAGCAGGCGCAGTTGAAAGCCTGCCGAGCCGTTTTGCGGCTGCCGTGAAAAAAATATGCGGTAATATTATCTCTTTCTTCAGCATAGAATAGTTTTAATGAGGGGAAGTGTATATCTGTCCCTTTCGTAAAAAACGGTATCCGTACATATTCGGACTAAAAAGTAAAAGGAAATGAATTTTAAATGCCAACACCATCAGTAAATAAAATAAGAAGGCGTACCCTGACGATGGCGGGAGTTATTCTTGTATGCCTTACCGCACTGATTCTGCGTACCGCATACTGGCAGATAATACGCGGTGACGAGCTTTCGGCAAAGGCAAAGAATCAGCAGCAGGGAAACAGCATAATTACCGCGTCGCGCGGCAATATTTATGACAGAAACGGAAAAACCCTGGCGGAAAGCGCATCGGTCAATACGCTTACCTGCAATCCGCAGGATATTAAAGCAAGCGGCAATGCCGAAACAATTGCAAAAAGACTGTCGCCGATAATCGACATGAGCTATGACGATATACTGAAGCTTCTGCAGAAAAGCAGCCGCTATCAGGTTATAAAAAAGCGTCTTTCAATGGACGAGTCGGCGCAGATAGAAAAAATCCTGCATCCGGGCGAAAAAGCGAGCACGGAGGAAAAAGAGCTTAAAAAAGCATTCACGGGGATTTATTTTGAGGAGGATTCCAAAAGATATTACCCGTTTGACGTTGCTCCGCACGTTTTGGGATTTACGGGCTATGACAATAACGGCCTGCAGGGTATAGAGCTTACGTTTGATGATGAGCTTTCGGGAAAAGCAGGCACGGTAAAGTCAAATCAGTCGGCAAAGGGTACTACCCTTGAAGAACAGCAGACGGAATATATTGAGGCGGCAGAAAAGGGAAACGATGTCGTACTCACCATTGACGAAACCATACAGCATTTTCTTGAAAAAAATCTTGAAGAAGCGGTTGCACAGCATAAGCTTAAAGAGGGTGCGGCGGGAATTATAATGAATCCGCGTACCGGTGAAGTGCTTGCAATGGCAACAAAGCCCGATTTTGACGTTAATAATCCGTATGATGTGAATATCTTCAATAAATATGCAATCGACTTTACATATGAGGGCGAAACTAAGCCGGACAGCGATGATCCCGACGCAACGCCGAAGCCTACCGAAGACCCGAACAATATGAGCGACAAGAAAATTGCCGCAATGCGGAACAAGATGTGGCGAAACAAGGCTGTTTCGGATACATATGAGCCGGGTTCGACATTTAAGATAATCACGGCAGCGGCGGCGCTTGAAGAACATATAGTAGATGACAATACTAAATTCTACTGCCCCGGCTTCAGAATTGTAGAGGACAGAACAATAGGCTGTGCGAGCAAATCGGGACACGGACCGGAAACATTTGTGCAGGGTGTTTTAAATTCATGTAACCCGGTATTTATGGATATAGGCTTAAAGCTCGGTTATAATAAATTTATGGAATATTTTACGGCTTTCGGACTGACCGACAAGACCAAAATAGAGCTTGGCGGCGAAAGCACAAGTATATATTATAAGAAAGAAATGAACAGCGTTGACCTTGCGACAAGCTCGTTCGGTCAGGGCTTTCAGGTTACTCCAATTCAGCTTATAACGGCAATAAGCGCTGTTATAAACGGCGGTGAAAGAATGAAACCGCAGATTGTCAAGGAAATAAGAAACAACGGCGGCGTTGTGAAATCATATCAGCCGGAAACGGTAAACCGCGTGATTTCCGAGGAAACCTCCGCCAAAATGCGCGACATACTCGAACAGGTTGTCGCAAACCCGGAGGCGACAGGTAAAAACGCATACGTAAGAGGCTGCCGTATAGGCGGCAAGACGGGAACATCGGAAAAACAGCCGCGAGGCAGCGACAAGCGTATTGCATCGTTTGTGGGCTTTGCTCCGGCAAACGATCCCGAAATAGTGTGTCTTGTCATGCTTGACGAGCCGCAGGTGGATAACAAATACGGCGGTACCATTGCCGCACCGCTTGCAGGTGCCATAATCGAGGATACATTAAATTATCTCGGCATAGAAAAGCAGTACACGGATAACGACATACCGGAGGAAAAAACAGAGGTACCCGATTTGAGGGATATGGACGAGAAAACCGCAAGAGGCAAAATCAGGGAGGCAGGACTCTATTACAGAATTAAGGGCAGCGGTGACAAAATCGTAACCCAGCTTCCTAGGCCGGGAACGATGATGCAAAAGCAGTCAACCATTATTCTGTATACGGAGGAAGAGCTTGCGGATTCCGAAGTAACCGTGCCGAACGTGACGGGAATGTCCGTAAGCGGCGCACAGGATACCCTCGCGGGGGCGGATTTGAATTTTGAAATTGTCGGTGCGGGACACAGTGAATCAAAAACCGCATACTCCGTAAGCCAGAGTATAAAAGCGGGCGAAAAGGTAGCGCCGGGAACGGTTGTCGGAGTGGAATTCCGCCAGGCGGCGTCAGACTAAAGCAAAAATTATCGGAGGGGGATTTATAATGTTAGCGTCTGAACTTATAGGCAGCGAATGGACAGACAAATATGATGACATTGATATAACGGGTATAGCGTACGATTCGAGAAATGCTTTGCCGGGAAATCTGTTTGTGTGTATTAAGGGATATGAAACCGACGGTCATAAATATGCCGAGGCGGCAGTGAAAAACGGAGCAATAGCTATTGTGGCACAGGAAAAGATAGATGTTGATGTGCCGGTGCTGTACGTTGAAAACTCACGCAGAATGATTGCGGAGCTGGCATGCAGATTTTATCACAATCCGTCAAAAAGGTTTAATCTCATTGGTGTGACGGGTACAAACGGCAAAACAACAATAACGTATCTTGTAAAAAGTATTCTCGATGAAGCGGGAAAATGCGTCGGAATTATCGGAACAAACCAGAATATTATCGGCGATAAGGTGCTTGTAACGCAGAGTACGACACCGACTACCCCGAATGCGCTTGAGCTTCAGCAGCTGTTTTCGGAAATGGCGCAGAGTGAGGCGGAATACGTTGTCATGGAGGTATCGAGCCACGCTCTGGAGCTTGACAGAGTACACGGCTGCCATTTCAAAACAGGTATATTCACAAATCTGACGCGTGACCATCTTGATTTCCACGGTACAATGGAAAACTATCTTGCGGCAAAGGCAAAGCTTTTCAATATGTGCGACAGCGGCGTTGTGAATTTTGATGATGCCGGCGGCAGGAAGATTGCCGCAAATGCTCCGTGCGATATTCTCAAAGCCGGTATGGGCGAAGAATGTGACCTCAGAGCGGAAAATGTGAGAATAAATGCGCGCGGCACCGACTTTGACATGATTTACAAGGGAATAAAATATCCCATGCATATCCGGATACCGGGAAAATTCAGCGTGTATAATGCAATATGTGCGGCAGGCGCGGCAATAAATCTCGGAATTGACATGAAAACCATACAGGACGGTCTTGCGGCGGCAGCGGGAGTACTCGGACGCGTAGAGGTGGTTCCTACCGACACCGATTACACCGTAATTATAGATTATGCGCATACGCCGGACGGACTGAAAAATATAATAAGCTGTGTAAAGGAATTTGCAAAGGGCAGAGTGATAACGCTGTTCGGCTGCGGCGGAGACCGTGACAACACAAAGCGTCCGATAATGGGGGAAATTGCCGGACAGCTTTCCGATTTCAGTATAATAACCTCGGATAATCCGCGCACGGAGGACCCCGAAAAGATTGTAAGGCAGATTGAAGATGGCATGAAAAAGAGCGGCGGAGATTATATTCTCATAACCGACAGGCGCAAGGCTATAGCATATGCGCTTGACAATGCAAAGAAAGATGATGTTATAATTCTTGCCGGAAAGGGACAGGAAACGTATCAGATAATCGGCAAGGAAAAGCATGATTTTGACGAACGTGTTGTTGTATATGAGCATCTTCACAGCAAATGACATTAATAATAAGGGAACGGTTGGGGAAGGTCCCCGGCCGCTCCCTTATTGTGCGATAAACAAGCGCATGTTATATGCGGTGCGCGGAAAGGATAATTTTTGATTATGCAGAAACTTACTATAGACGATATTCTCAAAGCAACCGGCGGAAAGCTTTTATGCGGAAGTGCGGATACGCGGTTTTCATCAATAACCACCGATTCGCGCAAGGCGGCGGAGGGGGTTTTGTTTATACCGCTTGTGGGTGATAAATTTGACGGTCATGAGTTCATAAATGCGGCATTTGAGCTGGGTGCGGCGGCAGTGCTTACGCATAAGGATACGGAGCATCTGGTAGGCAGAACGATAATTAAGGTGAACGATACTTTTACCGCACTGGCGGATATAGCGCGTTATTATAAGGCTAAATATAATCTTCCCACCGTGGCGGTTACGGGCAGCGTGGGCAAAACCACAACAAAGGATATGCTCCATGCCGTTTTAAGCACAAAGTACAATACCCTTAAAACCGAGGGGAATTTCAATAACGAAATAGGACTTCCTCTGACGGTGTTCCGTCTCGAAAAAGAGCATGAGGCGGCGGTGCTTGAAATGGGAATGAGCCATGCCGGCGAAATAGAAAAGCTTGCTTCGATTGCACGTCCCGATGTGGCGGTGATAACAAATATAGGTATGTCGCATATAGAAAATCTTGGCTCGCGCGAGGGGATTTTTAAGGCTAAAATGGAGGTCACAAAGCTTTTTGATGAGAATAACGTTCTTATTGTAAACGGTGATGACGACTATCTTAAGACCATTAAGGGCAATACGAAATATAAGGTAATTTCATACGGTATAACAAATCCCGAAAATGATGTTACCGCAAAAAATATCCGAAGCTGCGGAATTGACGGAACGGTGTTTACGGCGGTGATGGGCGGAAAGGAATATGAAGTGACCGTTAAAGCGGCAGGGGAGCATAATGTGTATAATGCACTCGCCGCAATTTGTGTCGGAACGGAATTTAATGTTCCTATGGAAAATATAATAGAGGGAATAAAAAACTTCAAGCTGACGGCAATGCGCATGTCGGTTGAGGAAATAAACGGCATGACGGTTATAAATGACTGTTATAACGCATCACCCGATTCGATACGCGCCGCATTAAAAGTGTTAGGCTCCGTAAAGGATAAGCGCCGTGTTGCAATTCTGGGCGATGTGCTTGAAATGGGGGATTTTGCTCCCGATGCACACCGCGCGCTCGGCAAAGACGTTTATCAAAATGCGCAGGTACTTATAACCGCGGGCGAAAATGCAAAATATATTGCGGAGGGTGCTAAAGAATGCGGAATGACGGAGGTTTATTCATTTCCCAAAACACTTGCCGCGGCGGAATTTGCAAAGAATTTTGTAAAAAGCGGTGATGCGGTGCTTGTAAAAGCGTCGCGCGGAATGCATTTTGAAGAAATCTATAATATGATAACGGAGAAATAGATATGGAATTATTAAAGGAAATGCTTATGTACGATTTACTGGGAATTGTTGCCGCATTTGCGGTAACCGCAATTCTCGGCCCGATTTTTATACCGTGGCTGCATAAGCTGAAATTCGGTCAGGAAATACGCGAGGAAGGTCCTAAGTGGCATCAAAAGAAGTCCGGCACTCCGACAATGGGCGGAATTATGTTCATAACGGGTATAGGTGCGGCGGTTATAATAAATCTTATTCTTCTTATTATAAAGGGTGCGCTTACGGGCGCGGCAGGCAAGGCGGTACTGCTTTTTGCGGTTTCTCTGGGCTTCGGTGCGATAGGCTTTACCGATGATTACATCAAGGTTGTAAAAAAACGCAATCTCGGACTGACGGCAATTCAGAAATTCACCATGCAGCTGATACTTACGGCAGCTTATGCCGCAGCGGCATATTTTATGGGCGAGCTTGATACCGCAATATACATTCCGTTTGTAAATCATGCGGTGAATATCCCCATGTGGCTTTACATACCGTTTATTATGTTTGTAATGGTCGGTGTTGTGAATGCGGTAAACCTCACGGACGGCTTGGACGGTCTTGCCGCAAGCGTTACGTTTGTTGTAAGCGTGTTCTTCATGCTTGCGGCATTCATTGCGTTTAATTCGGCGGAAACGGGAGTTTCGTTCTTTGCGGCGGCAATGGCGGGCGGTCTGCTTGCGTTCCTTATATATAATAAATACCCGGCAAAGGTATTTATGGGTGACACAGGCTCGCTGTTTCTCGGTGCGGCAGTCGCACTTATGGGCATAGACATGAAAATGGAGATATTCCTTATCCCCGTAGGCTTCGTGTATTTTGCGGAAACGCTGTCGGTAATAATGCAGACCTCGTACTTTAAATATACAAAAAAGAAATACGGCGAGGGCAGAAGAATTTTTAAAATGACACCCATTCACCATCACTTTGAAATGTGCGGCTGGCAGGAAAAGAAAATCGTAAGAGTGTTTACATTGGTTACGGTTTTGTTGTGTATACTTGCGTGGGCAGGTATCCCGTCAGTCTGATATATAAGCCGGAATTAATTTCAGAAAGGAGCAGCCGATGGCAAAAAGCAATAAAAATAAAAACATAAATAAAACTGCCGTCAGAAAAACGGCGCATACCAAAAGAAAAAATGTTTCCGGCACGAGAAAAACCCAAAAACACAGACGGCTGGAGGAGCTGAACAAAAAATATAAGGAAAACACAAGAACTCTTACGGGTGAGATAGATTATACATTCTTGTCCATAGTCGTGCTTATGGTTGCTTTCGGACTGGTAATGCTGCTTTCGGCATCCGCACCGGCGGCAAGCAATATGTATAAGGGTGATTCTTTCAGACTGTTTAAAAAGCAGCTCGGCTTTGTAATTGCCGGGCTTGCCGGAATGTGGGTAATATCGAGAATAAATTACAACCGATATAAAAAATATGTACCGATGCTCATGCTTGTGTGCGTTTTCATGCTGATACTTGTTGCAATTCCGTTCATAGGCAAGGAATTCAACGGTTCGAGACGCTGGCTGCCTATTCCTGGTATTCAGCTGCAGCCGTCGGAGTTTATGAAGCCGGTTATAGCAATGTATTTTGCGTATCAGATAGAGCAGGGAAAAAGTGATTTAAAAACACTTAAAGGCAATGCACAGTACATAATGTGGATAGGATTTATTACGGTGCTGATGCTGCTTGAACCGCATCTTAGCGGTGCTATAATCATTGCCGGTATAGGCTTTGTGCTGCTTGTTGCGGCAGGAATGCCCGTAAAACCGATTCTTTTGGGTATAGTGCCTGCCGGTGCTGCGGTTGTCGGCGGTGTTTATTTGTGGAGCCCCGTAAGATGGGAAAGAATTGCAAGCTTTCTGCACCCGTTTAACGATATTCAGGATACGGGTTATCAGGTTGTGCAGGGGTTGTATGCAATCGGCTCGGGCAGAATTTTCGGTCTGGGACTCGGACAGAGTGTTCAGAAATATTCGTATTTGCCCGAACCGTATAATGATTTCATATTTTCAATCGTATGTGAGGAGCTGGGACTGGTCGGCGCAATTGCCGTTATAGTGCTGTTTATGATTTTGATTTTGCGCGGTCTGCGCATTGCGCTCAACGCGCCCGACACTTATTCCACTCTTGTGGGAGTCGGAATAGTTGCGCAGGTGGCTATACAGACAACGCTTAACATTGCCGTTGCAACGTCATCGGTACCGAATACGGGTGTATCGCTGTCGTTTTTCAGCTACGGAGGTACGGCTATTATGACATTGCTGTTTGAAATGGGAGTGTTGCTTAATATATCGCGTTTCTCCCAAAAGCAATGATGTGAAAGGAGCATATAAAAAATGCGTGTGATTTTTGCAGGAGGCGGTACGGGCGGACACATCAACCCGGCTATTTCCGCGGCAGATTATGCAAAATCGAAGGATAAGGATTTAAAGGCACTTTTTATAGGAACAAAAAAGGGACTGGAAACCAAGCTTGTGCCTGCGGCAGGGTATGACATAGAATACATAGACGTGCAGGGATTTGACCGTTCGCATCTACTGAAAAATGTCGGAACGGTAAAAAAGCTCATATCATCCGTAAGCCGATGCAAAAAAATAATAAAGGATTTTAAGCCGGACTGCATTGTATGTACCGGCGGCTATGTGAGCGGCCCCGTGACGATTGCGGCGCATAAAACGGGTGTTCCGTCGCTTATTCATGAGCAGAATGTGTTTCCCGGAATGACGGTAAAGGGTTCGGAAAAGTATGTTGATTATCTCGCACTCAGCTTTGAAGAAACGATAAATGAAATGAAGCACAAAGAAAAATGTGTTGTTACCGGGAATCCGATACGCCCCGAAATACTCAAAGCCGATTACGGCGAAAGCCGCAAAAGACTCGGAATTAACAAACCGTTTGTCTTGATTTTCGGCGGAAGTCTCGGTGCGGATAAAATAAATAACGCAGTTATAGAAATTCTTGACAGAATATCGGCAGACGGCAGAATAAAGCTTGTTTTCGGTACGGGAGACAGAAATTACGCTTCTGTTACGGAAAAAATCGCTGAAAAGGGTATAAAGCTGACAGATGATATTGAAATCGTACCGTATATAAACAATATGGCGGATATGATGGCGGCGGCAGATGTTGTCGTGTCGCGGTCGGGCGCTATTACGGTGAGCGAGATTGCGGCACTGGGAAAACCGTCTATACTCATTCCGTCGCCGAACGTTGTGAGAAATCATCAGGAGCAGAATGCACGTGCGTTTGAACGCAGAGGTGCGGCAGAAGTTATTACGGAGGATATACTGACTCCCAATACGCTTTACGAAAGAATTATGAAGCTTGCGGACGACAGCGCGGCAAGAAAAAAAATGTCCGAAAATCTGAAAAAGCTTGCACGCACGGACGCTTTGGAAAAGCTGTATGATTTAATGCTTAAAATGGCGGCAAAATGAAAACAAAAAGATTAACCTTAACGGCAATGCTTGCGGGCATTGCCCTGATTATTTTTATAGTGGAATCGCAGATACCTCTGCCGATTGCCGTCCCGGGAATAAAACTCGGACTGGCAAATGCGGTTACGCTGTTTGCACTGGCGGTGCTTGGCGGCAGGGAGGCATTTGCGGTGCTTTGTCTGCGGCTTATAATAGGAAGTATTTTTGCCGGAGGTATAAATACGCTTGTCTACAGTGCCGCCGGCGGTTTGCTGAGCTTTGCGGTTATGTATATTCTTTTAAAGCTGCTTAAAAAAGAGCTTTTGTGGGCGGTAAGCGTTTTCGGTGCGGCTGCGCATAACATAGGTCAGCTTGCGGCGGCATGGGTTATGACAGGCTCTGCAGCGGTTTTTGCATATCTGCCCGTACTCATATTGGCAGGAATTGCATCAGGTATATTTACGGGGCTTTGTGCGTATTATGTAGTAAAACATAAGGGAGCATTGTGGAATATATGAAAAAAATCGGTATTTTTATATTACTCTTGTGCCTTTTGCTTTGCGGCTGCGCCGAACGGAAAAAAACAAGCAGAAGCCTGTTTTGCATGGATACGGTTATGAGTATTGAGGCATACGGCAAGAACGGCGCGGAGGCATTGGACGAGGCGGAAAAGGAGCTTAAGCGCCTTGAAAAGCTGTTTGACAGAAATGATCGTGAAAGCGATGTATACAAGCTTAACAACCGAATCACGGACAAGGCGGAGCCGGAAACCGAAGAGGTTATAGATAAGGCGCTGTCGGCTTCGGCAGATACGGACGGCGCTTTTGACATTACCGTTGCGCCCGTTATGGATTTATGGGGGTTTTACGATAAGAACTACAGAGTTCCCGATGATGAAAGCATTAAAAATGCGCTGAAAAGCATAGATTACAGAAATGTATTCAAAAGCGGAAACGGATTTGTGCTGACCAACAATGCCAAGCTTGATTTGGGAGGTATAGCCAAGGGGTATGCCTCCTCGGTAACGGCGGATATTCTGCACCGCAAAGGCGTAAAGTCTGCCATGATAAACCTCGGCGGAAATGTGTATGCACTGGGAAAACAGCCTAACGGGAAAAAGTGGCGCGTGGCAATAGCAGATCCCGATGGCGGCAGCTATGCTGCCGCACTTTATGCGGAAAACGAAGCGGTAGTTACTTCGGGTGATTATCAGCGGTATTTTGAGAAAAACGGCGAAAAATATCATCATATAATAAATCCCGAAACAGGTTATCCGGCAAACGGCAAAATACGTTCTGTAACGGTAATATGTGCCGATGCCGCAAAGGCGGACGCATATTCCACGGCGCTGTTTGTTATGGGTATGGACAAAGCAAAGGAATTTTTAAGAAAGCATACCTATATAAGTGCGGTTATAATATCCGATGACAAGACCGTTTATTATGCCGTTTCACAGGAGCATGAAATCTCATTTTCCGACGGTGTGCGTGCCGTAAAGCTTGAACGGGAATAAAAGGAAAAATTTTCTTGATTTTTTCCTGAAAATGCTGTATAATGTAAATACAGGTTAACATTTTGTAAAGGATTGATATAAAACAGCTGAAAATCGGGCTTTTTTTCGTCTGTTTTAAATGTTTATTCGGAACTAAATGTATTGACTGCTTGCGGGATTTGTGTTATTATATCTAGAGCATAGTGATCAAAGTTTTTTTAATACGGAGGTCGGATGCTTTTTTATGCGGCAAAAACCGCCGCACGGTAAAACCGATTCGGACAGCGGGGGCGTCGGCAATCGGGTTTATATGAAGAAAGATGGCTAAGGTTAAGAAGTTGTGAGAGTTTAAACGTGTGTACTTAAGCCGTGTAATCGGCATGGAGGATTAAAATGATTACGGAGACAATTCAAAACGTTAATTTAGTTATTGCGACGGCGTTCTTTTTACTTTATGTGTACCAAATATTTTTCATACTCGTTCCGTTTATTAAAAAGGACGATCCGCACAAAAAAAATGTAATTCACAGATTTGCGGTTATGATTGCGGCGAGAAATGAGGAAAATGTTATAGCGGATTTAATAAAATCGCTTAAGGCGCAGAATTATCCGCAGGATATGGTAGATGTGTTTGTTGTGGCGGACAATTGTACCGATTCCACGGCGGAGCTTGCACGAAATTCCGGTGCAATTGTATATGAACGCTTTAACAAAAAGCAGGTGGGAAAGGGCTATGCCCTGGACTTCCTTATCGGAAAGATTTTTGAGAGATACGGCAAGGATTATTATGACGGTTTCATGGTATTTGATGCCGACAATATTCTTGATGAAAATTATATTGCGGCAATGAATCAGACGTTCTCGGACGGATACAGAATAATCACAAGCTACAGAAATTCAAAGAATTACGGAACAAACTGGATAAGTGCCGGTTACGCGCTGTGGTTCTTGAGAGAATCGAAATATCTGAACTATTCGAGAATGCTTATGCATACAAGCTGTGCCATTTCCGGCACGGGATTTATGGTGCATAAGGATATTATAAAGAAAAATGACGGCTGGAAGTGTTTTCTGCTTACGGAGGATATACAATTCTCGATTAAGAGCGTTATTGAGGGCGAGACGATTGCATACTGCAAGGATGCGGTTTTGTATGATGAGCAGCCTGTGGATTTCGCGCAGTCGTGGTCACAGAGACTCAGATGGGCAAGGGGCTTTTTGCAGGTGTTTGCAAATCACGGCATGAAGCTTTGGAGTACGCTGTTTAAAACCGGCAGATTTTCATGCTTTGACATGTCAATGACTATTCTTCCGTCAATCTTCCTTTCAATAGGAACGGTAATTATGAATACCGTTGCGGCGGTTATGGCGCTGTATAACGGTGAAAATATTTCAGGACTGCTTATGGGTGCGGTATACTGGGCATTTAATGTGTATTGGATAGTTTTCCTTATGGGATTTATCACAACCGTTACGGAACGTAAGCAGATACATTGCTCAACGGCGAAGAAAATACTTTACATGTTTACTTTCCCGATTTATCTCTTCTCGTATGTGCCGATTTCGATTGCTGCACTGTTCAAGCAGGTAAAATGGGAGCCGATACAGCACGGCAATGCAAGCACGATAGGCGAGCTGACAAAGAGCAAAGCTGAATAATAAAGCTGAATAATCAAGGGAAAACGGACAATGTTTTGGTGCATTGCCCGTTTTTTGTTATGTTTGGTGTAAAATTAACAAACTGTTTAAAAAAATATATTGATTTTTACGGCTAAAAGTGTTATAGTATATAAGATGATGTATTTTATTCGTTTTGCTTTGGTGAACGGAGGCAGACGAAAATTAAGAGAGGAGAATGCATTAATGAGAAATCACACAAGAAGACCGGCGAGCCCGGCAGACAAAATGTTTAATGCAATTGTAGTTATTATTATCGCCGTGGTACTGGGACTGGGAGTTTATGCGGTATACGGCAGACTCAGCGCAAATCTGGAGAATAAGGCTATTGAGTCGGGACAGGCGGAACAGACGGTAAAATATGCTGCAAATAAGGCAGGCATGTCTGTTGATGAGTACCTTGACCAGTATGGCTTAAAGGATTCGCCCGATGTTAATGAAAAGACCACATTAAGCGAAATGACAAATCACATGACCGTAGAAAGCTTTGCAAAGTACAACGGTCAGGAGCTTGATGCATTACTTGATGAATACGGCTTAAAGGATAAGGTGAGTGCGGACACTATGTGGCCGGATGCCGAAAAGCTTATTCCTACGGGAACATATGTCGGCGGAAACGATCAGTTTGATGCAATGAAGGCAGCATATGAGCTTGACGATTCAATCACTGCGGAAACACCGTGGGGCGAAGCTAAGGATAAGATTGAAGAAGCGGCAAAGGCTTACCAGGAGAAGATGGCAAATGCAACACCGGCACCGACAGCGGAAGCAACGGAAGCACCTGCAGCGGACGCAGAGGCGTCACCGGCAGCCGGAGACGCACAGAGTACAGAAACACCGGCTGAATAAAAATAGTTAGGAGATTTTACAGTGAACGAAGAAAATAATCTTAATAATGAAGAATTGAACGGTGCAGAGGCAGCCGAAAATACGGCAGAAACGGCTGAAAACACCGAGGAAATCGTGTCGGAAGCACAGGAAACGGCGGCTGAAGAAGTTGTCGAGGCGGCTGCACAGACAGCTGAAAACATAGCAGGTGAGGCTGATGATGAAATTGCAGCCGATGCTATGGCTGATGATCTGTCATATGACGGCGACAGCGCAGAATACTTTGTTGAAAACACAGCAGTAAAGAAAACTCCCGTTGCGGCTATAGTCTGCGCGGCAATTGCGGCTGTTCTTATTATTGCGGCTTTGGTTTTGTATTTTATGGGATATTTCGGACTGTGGTTCAATAAATACAACAGAAAGTATATAAATACAACAGGAAGAACAATAAGCGAGGTTGCGGACACGGCAGGCATGACGGTTAAGGAATTCCTTGAATTGTATGACTTACCGAAGAGCATGCCGGCAAATACCTATGAATCGGCTGCGTTCTATACAATGCCCGTATCAAAGGTTGCCGAAATGTACGGAACTACTTTTGATGATTTGAAGGAGCAGTTCGGACTGCCTGATGGTGTTTCGGAAAAGGATGCGTGGGGTGACGTTGAGGGTGAAATTACTCTTGATACCTATACAAACGGTAATGTTGATGCATTTAAAGAATATTACGGTTTGGGTGATGAGGTCACGGGTGAAACGAAAATCAAGGAAGTAAGAAACACCATAGACCAAAAGACAAAGGAGCAGGCTGATGCTCAGAAGGCAGAGGAGGCCGCTGCAAACGACAACAGCAGCTCCGATAATGCCGACAGCTCAGCCACAGATGTACCGGCATCGGAGACTCCTGCATCAGAGGCTCCGGCGGCTGAATAAAAAACAGACAACAGACCAAAGGGGGTGCTGCCAAAGGCAGCAGCCTCTTTGTTTTTAACGGGAGGGTATTACAATGATAGCTGTTATAGATTACGGCGCAGGAAATCTGCACAGTGTGAAAAACGCTTTTGATTACATAGGTGTGCAATCGGAAATTACAAGCGATGCCAAGCGCATTTTAGCGGCAGATAAGGTTGTATTGCCGGGTGTGGGAGCGTTCGGCGACTGTATGAGAAGTCTTGAAAAAAACAATCTGGCGGAAACCGTAAAAGCGGCTGCGGCAAGCGGCAAGCCGTTTTTGGGTATATGTCTGGGATTGCAGCTTTTGTTTGAGGAGAGCGAGGAAACCCCCGGTGTTAAAGGTTTGGGAATATTTAAGGGGAAATCCGTCAGAATTCCCGATACGGCAGCTTTGAAAATACCTCATATGGGGTGGAATAATATCGAAACGGCAAAAAAATCAAAAATACTGGACGGAAATCCTTTCGTCTATTTCGTACATTCATACTGTATTAAGCCGGAGGACGAGAGCATTATAAGCGCATATACCGAATACGGCAGCAGATTTGCCGTTGCGGTTGAAAAGGATAATGTTTTCGCCGTGCAGTTTCACCCGGAAAAAAGCGGCAGTGAGGGAATGGATATTTTAAGAAGATTTGCCGCTTTGGGAGGTGACAGATAATGTATGCAAAAAGAATTATACCATGTCTTGACGTGAAAAACGGAAGAGTGGTTAAAGGAGTAAATTTTGTAAACCTTACAGATGCCGGAGACCCTGTGGAATGTGCAAAGGTTTACGATAAGGCAGGAGCGGACGAGCTGGTGTTCCTTGATATAACCGCAACCTCTGACGCACGTGAAACCGTTACGGATATGGTAAAAGCGGTTGCACAAAACGTATTCATTCCGTTTACGGTGGGCGGTGGTATCAGAAGCGTTGAGGATTTCAGAAAAATCCTTAATGCGGGTGCGGATAAGGTGAGTGTAAACAGTGCGGCTGTCAGAAACCCGTCGCTGATAAGCGAGGCGGCGGAGAAATTCGGCAGACAGTGCGTTGTATGTGCGATAGATGCAAAAAGAAAAGCCGGAGGCGGCTGGGAGGTCTATTTAAACGGCGGCAGAATGAATACCGGAATAGACGCGCTTGAATGGGCAAAACGTGCCGAGGATTTGGGTGCCGGCGAAATTCTGCTCACAAGCATGGACTGTGACGGAACAAAGGACGGATACGATCTGGAGCTTACAAGAGCGGTCAGCGAAAATGCAAAAATCCCCGTGATTGCGTCCGGCGGAGCCGGAAAGCCGGAGCATTTTCTGGATGCGTTCCGAAAAGGAAAGGCAGATGCGGTGTTGGCGGCAAGCCTTTTCCATTTTAAAGAGATTGAAATATCCGATTTAAAGAAATATTTGCGCAGTAACGGTGAATCGGTGAGATTGTAGAACACAAAAAGCAGCTAAAGCAGCTGCTTTTTGTGTTCTATTCCGCCAGTGCGCGTCTGAATTTGTTTGGTGTCGTTCCCGTAATTTCCCGAAATGCCTTTCTGAAACAATCCGTGTCGCCGTAGCCGGATAATACGGAAATTTCCTCGATTTTTTTGTCCGAGTTGGCAAGCAGGCGGCAGGCTTCGTTAATACGCGTCTTTTTTAGATATTCTCTGAAAGACATTCCCGTATCCCCATAAAATTTCTTGCTGATATACGGCAGACTGTAATTCATGCCGCATGTTATATCCGACAGCGTAACATTTCCGGCAAAGCTTTTGCCGACCTCGTTTATTATTGTCTGCGTAAGCGTGAGATTCCTGCCATTTGACGGGATTTTGCGTGCGGTATATATAAACAGCTTTATTAAATCGGAGCGTACAAGCTCTGTCCAGCTGCTTTGCTTTGCGTCATATTCTTCAAGCATTTCATTGAGAATGTTAAGTATTTTTTTATCCTCATCATGAAAAATATGGTTTGACGGACTGAAATTCATTATATCCGAATTTATTTTAATGAGATAGTGCTGTAAAAGCGTTTGGAAATCACGGCAGTAAACAAGGCTTTTATCCAGAAGCTCCGGCAGAAAAAGACAGTTTATAACACATAAATCGTCACCCTCGCTTTGATATTCGTGCTGCGTTCCGTAGTCTATTATAAAATAATCTCCCTCCGCAATATACACCGGATTCATGCCGTTGATTTTATGCACCGCACTTCCGCGTATGACATATGCAAGCTCAAGAAACTGATGCGTGTGCGGTGTTGCGATAAGAGAATAACATTTGTGTATATTTATAAGTGTTTCCTTAAGTGTTTCCATGACATCACCCATGTTAAAATATTGGGGTAAAAAAGAAAAAACACCCCGTTGAAATTATTATATCATTAATATATAATTAAGTCAACATGAAAAGATGAAAGGAATGAGGAATATGCTGTATAAAAAGAACGGCTCAAAGACACTTTCGGATGAGCTTTTTAAAAATCCTACGGCTGAATACCGCGGTACTCCGTTCTGGTCGTGGAACTGTAAGCTTGAAAAAAAAGAGCTTCTGCGTCAAATTGAAGAACTGAAAAAGATGGGCTTCGGCGGATTTCATATGCATTCGAGAGCAGGAATGGCAACGAAATACCTGAGTCCGGAATTTATGGAGCTTGTGAGGGCATGTACCGAAAAAGCAAAAGAGGAGGGAATGCTCGCATGGCTCTATGATGAGGACAGATGGCCGTCCGGCTCAGCCGGGGGATATGTCACAAAGGACAGGAGATACAGTGCGAAAGAAGTGCATTTTACCGTAAATCCCGTTGAAACGGTTTCAAAAGAGGAGGGAATACGGGAGGGAAAGACGTATTTCCTTGCCTGTTATGATGTCAGCCTTAACAGTGACGGAACTCTTAAAAATTATTCAAGAATTTCCGAAAATGATACCGCGCTCGGAACAAAGTGGTATGCATATATTGAGGCTTTTGCAAAAACAGGCTGGCATAACAACGAAAGCTATGTTGACACATTGAGCAAGGAGGCAATAGACCGTTTCATCGAAATAACCTACGAGGCATATAAAGACGCGGTGGGAGATGAATTCGGCAAAACAATAAACACAATTTTCACCGATGAACCGCAGTTTGCAACGAAGAACACGCTTGCATTCGCACAGGACAAAAGCGATGTGTTTCTGCCGTGGACAACGGACTTCGATAAGTTTTACAAGGACGAATGCGGTCTGGATTTAATCGGGCATTTCCCCGAGCTGATATGGGATCTGGCGGATAATATGCCGTCGGAAATACGCTATCATTACCATGATTTGATATGCGAGCTGTTCGTGCGTTCGTTTGCCGATAACTGCGGAAAATGGTGCAATGATAACGGAATAAGTCTGACGGGACATGTTTTGTGGGAGGATAACCTCGGCTCGCAGACCGGCGCTGTCGGTGAGGCAATGCGCTCGTACCGTTCATTCGGCATACCGGGAATAGACATGCTGTGCAACCATGTTGAGCTTTCAACGGCAAAGCAGGCGCAGTCGGCATGCCATCAGTACGGACGTGAAGCAATGCTTTCGGAGCTGTACGGAGTCACAAACTGGGATTTTGACTTCCGCGGACATAAATTCCAGGGCGACTGGCAGGCGGCGCTGGGAGTAACCGTACGCGTGCCGCATTTATCATGGGTATCAATGAAAGGCTCGGCAAAGAGAGACTATCCGGCATCAATAAATTATCAGTCGCCGTGGTATAAGGAATATTCATACATAGAAAATCACTTTGCAAGAGTAAACACAGCGCTCACAAGGGGGAAGCCTGTAGTTAAGGTGGGAGTTATACACCCGATTGAAAGCTACTGGCTCAAATACGGTCCCTCAGAAAATACTGCCGATGCAAGAAAACAGCTGGAGGATAATTTTACGGCAATAATTGATATTCTTCTTTTCGGAACTATAGATTTTGACTTTATAAGTGAGTCGCTGCTGCCGTCGCAATGCAAAGAAATATCCGACAGTCTCACCGTGGGCGAAATGTGTTATTCGGCGATTGTTGTTCCCGGCTGTGAGACTCTGCGTTCGTCAACTCTGAAAATTTTAAAGGAATTTTCGGATAAGGGCGGCAAGCTTATCTTCATGGGCGATTGCCCGAAATACGTGGACGCAAAGCCGAGTGATGATATAAAGGATTTATATGCGGCTTCACTCCGCAGTGATTTCACGCGTACATCACTTACGGATTTGCTTTATGATGAACGTATGGTTGAAATAAGAAATAAGGATGCCTATCCGACAAATAACATTATTTATCAGCTTCGTGAGGACGGAGACGTCAAATGGCTGTTTGCTGCACAGGCAAAGGGAGAAAATCAAGGATTTTATCAGGAATACCCGAACGGAAAAATATACTGCCGCGATAATATAAATCCGCAGGAAATAGTTGTGCGCATAAAGGGTGAGTATGAGCCGTGGATATATGATACAATGACGGGTGATATAAGAATTGCCGAATTTAAGCTTGAGAACGGACTGACAACCGTAAAATACACGATGTATACAAATGACAGTCTGCTTCTGCAGCTCAGAAAGCCGTCGGGAACGGAATATCCTGCAAAGCCGCAAAATAAAAAGCTGATAAAGCAAATTGATTTCAGATGTGATGTGGAGTATGAGCGTGAGGAGCCGAATGTATATCTGCTTGATATGGCACAGTATTCGCTTGATGGCGGAAAGACATTCAGCGGCGAGGAGGAAATCCTAAGGATTGATGAATCCATAAGGAAAATGCTTAATTATCCGTATGCGGACGGCTGTGATTGCCAGCCGTGGGCAATTGCCGAGGAAAAAATAACTCATTTCCCGATTCTGCGCTTTGAAACAGAAAGTGAAATCGAGACGGAATGTATGCTTGCGTTTGAGGAGGCGGAAGAGGTTATACTGAACGGTGAAAAGGTTGCTGTTGAGGAAAACGGTTATTTCACCGACCGGGCAATAAAGACCATGAAGCTGCCGCCGCTGAAAAAAGGGAAGAATGAGCTGCTTATAAAGGCACCCATCGGAAAAAGACTGGGACTTGAGAATTATTTTCTGCTGGGTGATTTCGGTGTAGTGCTTAAGGGAGTGAAAAAGAAAATCGTAAAAGCCGAGGATAAAATCGGATTTTCATCAATCACAAGCCAGGGTATGCCTTTCTACGGCGGAAATATAAGCTATAAGGCAAAGGTAAACCTGCCCGAATGCAGCCTTAAAATACGCGCAAGCTACTATCGCGGAGCGCTCATAAAAGTGCTTATTGACGGGAAAGAGGCAGGTAAAATTGCATTTGACCCATACTGCATAGAGACAGAGCATATAAGTGCCGGAGAGCATGAATTTGAATTTATCCTGTACGGAAACAGATACAACAGCTTTGCCGCGCTTCATTGCTGCGGCGATAAGCGCGAATGGTTCGGACCGGACATGTGGTATACAAAGGGTGATGAATGGTCATACGAATATCAGGTTAAGGACACCGGAATACTTGCTTCTCCCGTAATAGAATGTTATGAACCGTAAATTTTTATACGGTATGGCTCTTGAAAAAATATGTATACAGTAGTATAATATTGCAAAGACTTGTTTTTGTGAAAGGAGCTAAGAACCATGGAAGCTTATGAAGCAATAATGAAACGCAGAACCGTAAGAAAATTCAGACAGGAAAAAATAGCGCATGAGGATATTATTAAAATAATAGACTGCGGCAGAATGTCGGCATCGGGGGCAAATCTTCAGCCCGTAAAATATGCCGTTGCGGAAACGGAGGAGCTGTGCTCGGAGATATATCCGTACACAAAATGGGCAGGATATATCAGCGGCTGGGAGCCGGCACAGAATGAAAGACCTGTGGCATATATCGCGGTTTTGACAGACACCTCGATAAAGAGTGCCGAAAAGTCGGAGGTTGACTGCGGCTCGGCAATCGCGAATATGATGATAGGTGCGCTGTCGCTGGGAATAGGCAGCTGCTGGCTGGGAGCAATAGACAGAAAAAATATAGCAAAGGTGCTTAACCTGGACGAAAAGTATCATGTTTCGTATCTGCTGGCATTGGGCTATCCGATGCAGTCGGGCGAGACATATGATATGGAGGAAAACGATGCGCGTTATTACTTTGATGAAAACGGTAATGTGCATGTTCCGAAAAGAACATTAAATGACGTAATCGTGTAAAAATACGACAGAGCATTAAAAATCAGCCGCATCGGTATTGATGCGGCTGATTTTTTAAAATGCCCGATTGTTGACAAACAAAGCATATTCAAGGGAATGGAATACCATTGATGATACAAGTCTGAGCGAAAGGGACATGAACTGTGACAAGATAATGAATACCTGTCTGCATATTCTGGAGGCATACACAAATTTGTATCGTGTAAGCAGTTCGGATAAGGTCAGACAGAGCCTTAAAGATGTTTTACTGATTAATCTGGATAAAGTATTGGATAATAATTCATACAAATTCAATCTTTACTTCGACGAGGACTGGAAACCGCTTTCGGCTGTCAATTCATTCGGACATGACATAGAGAGGGAAGCTGGCTTTTATGCGAGGCTGTCGGGCTGCTTGATGATGAAGAATTAAAAGAGCGTGTTTATTCTGCTGCCGTAAAAATGGTGAATGAAGTAACAAAGAACGGAATGACCGATTGCGGCGAAATATTGGCGGAGGCGGAAAACGGAAAAATAATTACCGATTCAACCGAATGGTGGATGTTTGCGGAATCCGTAATAGGCTTGTATAATGCATATCAGATTTTTGGGTGTTTGTCGACTCTATTTATATTATACCACTCCAAATACCGAAAGCCAAAACTTTGCACTTTCATTTTCGCCAACCCACATTCCGAGGA
>CAJKHT010000017.1 GCA_905199755.1 uncultured Eubacteriales bacterium
AAAGGTTAGTATCGGCTAACCAATTAAGAATGGGGGTTTTACAAATGATGCCTTTAATGCTTGCAAATGTCGGTGAGGATAATATTATCAAGAAGATAGGCGGTAAGCCTGATGTGAAAAAGCATCTTGAAAATCTCGGCTTTGTCGTGGGCGGAAACGTCAAGGTAATAAGCCAGCTCGGCGGAAACGTCATTGTAAACGTTAAGGAAGCGAGAGTGGCTATCAGTCAGGAAATGGCACAAAAAATAATGGTATGATTTTATGAATAAAAGGAGGAAAATCAAATGAGAACACTCAAAGAAGCAAAAATCGGCGAGAACGTAAAGGTTGTAAAGCTTCACGGAGAGGGCGCAGTTAAGCGTCGTATTATGGATATGGGAATTACCAAGGGTGTTGACGTACATATCCGCAAGGTTGCTCCATTGGGCGACCCCGTTGAGGTAACGGTAAGAGGCTACGAGCTGTCTTTAAGGAAGGCAGACGCGGAAATGATTGAGATTGAATAATTTTTGAAAGAGAGGAATTTATATCATGAATTTAAGGATAGCCCTTGCAGGCAACCCAAACTGCGGTAAAACAACTCTGTTTAACGCATTGACCGGTTCAAACCAGTTTGTCGGAAACTGGCCCGGAGTTACGGTAGAAAAAAAGGAAGGTAAGCTTAAAAAACATGACGGCGTTACAATTACCGACCTTCCCGGTATTTATTCATTGTCACCATATACACTGGAGGAGGTTGTCGCAAGAAATTATCTCATCGGTGAACGTCCCGACGCGATACTCAATATCGTAGACGGTACAAACCTTGAAAGAAACCTGTATCTGACAACACAGCTGACAGAGCTGGGTATTCCTGTTGTAATCGCAATCAACATGATGGACGTTGTTCAGAAGAACGGCGATAAAATCAATATCCCCGAATTATCGAGAGAATTAGGCTGCAAAATAGTTGAGATTTCGGCGCTTAAGGGTACGGGAATCATGCAGGCTGCCGAGGCGGCAATAGACGCGGCACAGCACGGAAAGACAGTTCCCATGCACACATTCTCGGGTGCTGTTGAGCATGCAATCGCACACATCGAGGAGGCTGTTCTCCACGATATGCCCGAGGAGCAGCAGCGCTGGTACGCAATCAAGATTTTTGAGCGCGATGAAAAAGCAATGGCGCAGCTTAATATTCCCGAAAGCACAATGTCGCATATCGAAAAGGATATTCTTGCTGCCGAGGAAGAGCTTGACGATGATGCTGAAAGCATTATCACAAACGAGCGTTACATATACATAGCACAGCTGATGAAAGGCTGCTATAAAAAGAAGAATGCCGGCAAGCTTTCAAGCTCGGATAAGATAGATAAGGTAGTAACAAACCGCTGGCTCGGACTTCCGATTTTTGCGGCAATAATGTTCCTTGTATACTACATATCAATGGTGACAATCGGTTCGTCCGCTACGGACTGGGCAAATGACGGTCTTTTCGGAGACGGCTGGCATCTGTTCGGTATAGGCTCTTCGGCATACACCGAGGTGGCTGACGAATTCGGCGAGGCATCACAGGTTGTAAACGGATATATCGAATATGCCGGTGAAAACGGTGTTGACACAGATGCCGTTTCGGAAGCTCTTGATACCGAATCGGAAGAATTTGACGCAGACACCGCAAAGACTGCTCTTACAGATTTCGTGACCGAAGTAGGCGAAAAGAAGATTGACAAAGCAACATACACAGTGGTTGATGAAGAAACAATGGCTGATGAAGAAGTAACTTCTTCATATAAAGAATTGCAGGCAGCAGCAGAGGTTTATGCATCATATGACTGCGAAGAACCCGATCCTGCCGATTACGGCGTATGGGTTCCCGGTATCCCCGTACTTGTTGAAAAGGGACTTGAGGCTGTAAACTGCAGCGAATGGCTTTCGGGACTTATCCTTGACGGTATAGTTGCCGGTGTCGGTGCTGTTTTGGGCTTCGTACCGCAGATGCTCGTACTGTTCCTGCTTCTCGCATTCCTTGAGGCATGCGGATATATGGCTCGTATCGCATTCGTACTCGACAGAATTTTCAGAAAGTTCGGACTTTCGGGTAAATCCTTCATTCCTATGCTTATAGGAACAGGCTGCGGCGTTCCGGGTATCATGGCATCGAGAACAATCGAAAACGACCGCGACAGAAAAATGACTATCATGACGACAACCTTTATCCCCTGCGGTGCTAAGGTTCCGTTTATCGCAATGATCGCCGGCGCAATCTTCGGCGGCTCGGCATGGGTTGCAACATCGGCATATTTCGTAGGTATGGCTTCGATTATCGTATCGGGTATCATTCTTAAGAAAACAAAGATGTTTGCAGGCGATCCCGCTCCGTTCGTTATGGAGCTTCCGGCATACCATATGCCCACACTCTTAAACGTTCTGCGTTCAATGTGGGAGCGCGGCTGGTCATTCATTAAGAAAGCCGGCACAATAATCCTGCTTTCAACAATCATCGTATGGTTCACAACATATTTCGGATTCATCGACGGTCAGTTCGGAATGCTCAGCGAGGATCAGATTGATTCAAGTATACTTGCTGCAATCGGAAACGCTATAGGCTGGATATTCACACCGCTCGGCTGGGGTAACTGGCAGGCAGCTGTTGCTTCAATCACAGGTCTTGTCGCAAAGGAAAACATTGTCGGAACAATGGGTATTCTCTTCGGCGGTTCGGGTACGGTTTACGGAAACCTCGCAGAAGCGTTCACTCACATAAGCGGTTATTCGTTCCTGGTATTTAACCTGCTTTGCGCTCCGTGTTTCGCAGCTATCGGTGCTATCAAGCGTGAAATGAATAACGCAAAATGGACGTGGTTTGCAATCGGCTATCAGTGCGGATTTGCTTATGCAATTGCACTTATGATTTATCAGTTCGGCATGCTGTTTACCGGTCACGCAAGCATTATCGGTACGATTGCGGCGGTTATTGTACTTGCATTCATGGTTTACATGCTCGTTAAGCCTTATAAGGAATCAAGCAAGCTGACAACAAATGTAAAGATGAAAGGCTGAAAAAAGTCTTGAATTCAGATTAAAAATTTGATATAATAACGGTAGATGCTTGTTTAATACAAAGCATTTTGTACGGGCAGGCTGCACAGCGGTCTGCCCGTCTGTAATAATGGGAGGTTTTACTTATGCTGAAATATTTATCAACAATTATAATTTGCTTATTGCTCGCAGGTATTGTTGCGGCAATCATCGTGTATTTGGTGAGAAATAAGAAACAGGGAAAATCCTCCTGCGGCGGCGGCTGCGCCCACTGCGCTATGCACGGCACATGCCACAGCCAACAGAAAAAATAAAACGTTTTTGAAAGGGGTCATTACAAATGAAGATTCTTGATTATTTAAAAAATGAAAAGGTTGTCTGTTTCATAGGCGGACTTGCTGCCGCAACATACGGAGTTAAGGTGCTTAAGAGCGACAAGACACGCAAGGCTTGCGTTAAAGGTCTTGCAAAATGCATGAAGCTGCAAAAGGATGCTCAGGAGGCTTTTCAGAATATGAAAGACGAGGCCGAGGACATCTGCTGCGATGCCAAAAAAGAAGCTTACAGCGAAACAACGGCAGAAGCGACTCTGTAGGAAGTGATTTCCCATGAGGTACAAAATAGTATATGACTCTCCCGGCAGGCTGCGTGTACGCAGCGGAGCGGACGCTTTTTCAAAGCTTCGCGAAACGGGTATATGCAATGTGTTTCTGAGAATTCCCGGTGTCCGCTCGGTTAAAGTAACCTCCGCAAACGGCGGAATTTTAATTGAGTACGACGGAAATATCAGAGATGTGCTGCTTGATACCGTAAAAGAGCTTGACATAAGCTCTGTTCCGGAAGCGGCGCTCACACAAAAACAGCTTACCGATATTGAATTTAAGCGTGATTTTAAGAAAATCATAGGCAGAAGAATTTTAATGAAGCTGTTTTTGCCGTCATTCCTTGCAATGCCGGTGACCGTAATAAAAGCGATGCCCTTTGTTAAGGAGGGACTTAAATCGCTCATGAACGGAAAAATAAATGTTTCCGTGCTTGATGCGGTTTCGATTACAGCCTCCATTGCCGGCGGTTCGCCGTCAACGGCGGCATCGGTTATGACGCTTTTGAATATTTCATCACTGCTTGAGGGCTATACTCGCCAAAAAGCAAAAACCGCTCTTTCGGACAGCCTGTCGCTTAATATCGACAAGGTATGGAAAGTAACGGACGGTACGGCGCATAAAATACCGCTCAAACAGCTTGAAGTGGGAGATATAGTAAGAGTTCAGCAGGGCAGCATGATTCCCGTTGACGGCTCGGTAGTGAGCGGTGAGGCGGGAGTCAACGAGGCGGCAATGACCGGCGAGGCGATGCCTGCGCATAAGCAAAGCGGCTCGACCGTTTATGCCGGTACGGTAATTGAGGACGGCTCGATTGATATTGAAGTAACACAGTTACCGGACAGCAGCCGTATAAGCCGGATTGCCGACCTTATAGAAAGCTCCGAGAGCCTGAAATCGGGAGTACAGACAAAAGCGGAGAATTTCGCCGACAGTCTTGTTCCGCTCAGTCTGCTCACATGTGCGGTGACATATTTGTTTACGGGTAATGTCACAAAGGCACTGTCCGTGCTTATGGTTGACTATTCCTGCGCAATCAAGCTTTCGACGCCGATATGCATAATTTCGGCAATGCGTGAGGCAACGGAATATGAAATCATGGTAAAGGGCGGCAGATTCCTTGAAAATTATGCGCATGCCGACACTATGGTGTTTGACAAAACGGGTACGCTTACGGTATCGTGTCCGAATCTTGCAAGGGTGATTGCTTTTGAGAGCTACACGGAGGACGAAGTGTTAAAAACCGCCGCGTGTCTCGAGGAGCATTTTCCGCACAGCGTGGCGAAAGCGATTGTCCATGCGGCAGAGGAAAGGAATCTTGAACATAAGGAGGAGCATGCGGAGGTTGAATATATCGTAGCGCACGGAATTTCAACGCGTCTGCATGGCGAAAGAGCGCTCATAGGCAGCTCGCACTTCATATTTGATGATGAAAATATATCCGTAACCGATGAGCAGAGGGAAACTATATTAAAGCTCGGCGAGGAATACTCTATGGTATATCTCGCAATAGGCGAAAAGCTGTGCGGAATTTTGTGTATTGAAGATCCGATACGTGAAAATGCGGCACAGGTTATAAAGCAGCTTAAAGAAAAGGGATTTTCGGATATTATGATGATAACCGGCGACGGTGAATCAACCGCGAAAAGCGTTTGCGCAAAGCTCGGAATAGACAGTTACCGCGCACGCGTCCTGCCGGAGGATAAGCTTAATATCATAAATGAAATACAGTCTGAAAATCATATGGCGGTAATGGTCGGAGACGGAATAAACGATTCGCCGGCACTTGCGGCGGCAGGTGTATCTGTTGCGATGAAGGACGCGTCCGACATTGCAAGAGAGGTTGCGGACGTTACTCTGTTATCCTCAGAACTTGACAGACTCTGCGTACTGCGTGATTTGAGCGAAAAGCTGTTTTGCCGTATACGCCGTAATTATCTTTTCATATCGGCATTCAACAGCGGACTTATTCTGCTCGGTATAGGCGGAATTATCACACCCGTAACTTCGGCGCTGCTGCATAATGTATCCACACTCGGTATATGTGCATGGAGTATGCGTCCGTTCCTTGAAAAGGAAAAAATTACGGGCAATACACTGCAAACGGCGGAAAATATAGCCGACTGCATTATAAAAGAGGATTTATCCGAACCGATTATCGGCTGAGACGGTTCGGAGCGGTCTGCGGCTTATGCCGCAGACCGTATCCTCATTAAAATTATCAAACGGAGGAAAGAAAAAATATGAGTATCGTAATTGTGGGCGGTCATGACAGAATGCACTGCCGCTATAAGGAAATATGCAAGAAATACGGCTGCAAATGCAAGGTATTTACACAATGCCCCGCCAATTTCAGAAATCAGATAGGCAGCCCCGATATGATTATAGTATTTACCGGCACGGTGGCGCACAAAATGGTGAATGTCGCATCGGAGCAGGCGGAAAAATCGGGCGCATACATACGTCACTGCAATTCTTCAAGCGTATGTGCGTTGAATGAGGCTCTGTCGGAATATTTTGCGGCGGCAAACTGATTTTTTTTTGAAACATGGGTTAGGCAAAACTAACCCGAAAAATTGTAAAAAAGGTATTGCAAAAAATTCCGTTGTGTGCTAATATGTTATGAGATTTGAATTTTCGGAGGATAAAGTCTGAAAAAAATCGTCCCATGGCATGGCTTTTTAAACGGGGCAGCTAAACGGTTTGAGCGACAGTGAATTGTCAGAGCAGTTCGGTGACCGAACTGCGGTAAAAAGTACAGTTGTGCATCACCGCTCAGGGAGGTTTTCTTTAAGACCCGAACCTTATGCCTTACAGTACGGAAAGGAATGGTTAAATGAAGCTTAATTATAAACACACAACGCTTGCCTGCTATAACGCATACATAACGCAGGCAATAACAAACAATCTGCCGCCGCTGCTTTTTGTGACGTTTGAAAAATCGCTCGGAATAAGCACGGTGCTTATAGGTCTGCTTATAACAATCAACTTCGGCGCACAGCTTGCAGTGGATCTGTTAAGTGCGAAATATGTGGATAAAATCGGTTACAGAAATTGCTTTGTGATTGCACATCTCATGTCAGCAGTCGGACTGGTATGCATGGGTGTGCTGCCGTTTGTGCTGCCGAATGCATTTTTTGGACTGATTATTTCATATATAATAAATTCGGTCGGCAGCGGAATGATAGAGGTTATATTAAGCCCCACAGTCGAGGCAATACCGGGCGGAAACAAGGCAAGCCGTATGAGCATGCTACATTCGTTCTACTGCTTCGGACATCTGGCGGTAGTACTTCTTTCAACGCTTTACTTCACGGCAATCGGAATAGAAAACTGGCGGATTCTGCCTGCAATATGGGCGATAGTACCCGTAATAAATATGATAGCATTCGCAGTTCTGCCCCTGCCGCAAATGGCGGAGGAGGGAATGTCCATGGATACACGCGAGCTGCTGTCGCTTAAAATATTCTGGGTATTTTTTGCACTCATGATATGCTCCGGCGCAGCCGAACAGGCAATGGCGCAGTGGGCATCAATGTTTGCGGAACAGGGACTTAACGTATCAAAAACCGTGGGCGACCTCATGGGACCGTGTATGTTTGCATTGCTCATGGGAATTTCAAGAGCGTTTTACGGAAAATTCGGGAGCAGAATAAACCTTAAGGGATTTATTTCGGGCAGCTGCATACTGTGTATAATAAGCTATCTCATCACGGTATTTGCGCCGTATCCGATAATTTCTCTTGCCGGCTGTGCTTTGTGCGGCTTATCGGTCGGAATAATGTGGCCCGGAACGTTCAGCCTTGCGGCAAAGCGTTATCCGTGCGGCGGCACGGCTATGTTTGCACTGCTCGCTTTTGCCGGAGACCTCGGCTGTATCGCAGGCCCGAATACTGTAAGCCTGTTTTCCGGCGGAAATCTGAAAAACGGCATGCTGTGTGCTGCCGTGTTCCCCATTCTGATGCTTATTCTTGTAAAAGCGGGACTTAAACGCAAAAAGGCTTAAATCAATTTTTTTTGAATTCTCCGTTTTCGAGAAGCTTGTTAAATTCAGCTCCGTACATAAATATATCGATGCAGAAATACAGCCAGAGCATAAGAAATACAATGGCGGTAAGACTGCCGTAAACGTAAGAATAATTTGAATAATTTTCTATATATATTGAATATGCATAAGAAAAAATCATCCAGCCGGTGGCAGCGAGAGCTGCTCCCGGCAGTTGTTTTTTGAACTTCTTTTTCCTGTGCGTGAGGAACGAATAAAACGCGGCAAAGCACAGCGTCATAAGCGTTAAAAATATCAGTATCCTCATGCTTAAAATAAATGATATTACATTTGAAAACACACTGAATTTTCCCGATATAAATTCCTGAATCTTATTTCCGAATCCGAACAGAATTATTGCCAGAAACAGCGCCGTAAGAAAGCATACGGTGTAGAATACGGACAGTATGCGGCAGAAAAAATAATTCGGTATATCATCAATATCAAATACATTGTTGAGTCCCGAATAAAGTGCCATAAAACCGCGCGAGGATAACCAGAGTGTGGTTATTGCCGTTGCGGAAATAAGTGAGATATTGGCGGACTGGTCAAATATTTCGTCCGTTATCGTATCAACCCACGGACTTATCTGTGACGGTATATACGGTGACAGTGCGCTTAAAATATCCGCCTCATTTACGGGAATTACAAATTTCACAAGCGTTAAAAGCAGCATTACAAACGGAATAAGCGAAATGATAAGGAAAAACGATGCCTGTGCCGCATATAAGCCTATATTGTCATTTGCGACTTCGCTTATGATTTTTAAAGCCTTTAAAACGTTTTTTCTAAAGCGTTCCATAAAATCCTCCGTTTTGATTATATTTCCGGGTTTGCCCGATATTGATTATATTATAATGACACAAAAATGTCAATAGTTTGCCGTAAAACGTGACATAATAAGCGTATAACGGAGGATTAACGTGAAAAATACGCTGCGCATTCTGCGTCCTTTCGGAGTATGTACATACGCCGTCATTCTTCAGCATTTTTTTCACGGTTTAATTTGTGCCGCCATACGGCGAACGGAGGGTAAAAATGAAACACGGCTGTTACAGGAACAGGGAGCTTTCATGGCTCGATTTTAACGAAAGAGTGCTTGATGAGGCGGCGGATACGGAAAATCCGCTTTGCGAAAGAATGATGTTTGCCTCAATATTCAAAAGCAATCTCGATGAATTTTTTATGGTGAGAGTCGGAATGCTCCATGACAATATGGTGTTTAACGGAAATCCGCGCGAAAATAAAACGGGTATGTCCGCATCGGAGCAGCTTGCGGCAATTGCGGACGCGGTGCGCAGCCTGATGAAAAAAAGCGATTCGGTATTTGATGAAATCATGCATGATGCGCTTCGTTACGGAGTGCGGCTCGTGAATTTCAATAATCTTACAAAAAAGCAGTCGGCGGCAATGGAAATGTATTTTGAAAATGAGATAAAGCCGCTGTTATCGCCGCAGATAGTCGGGAAAAAGCATCCGTTTCCGTTCCTTAAAAATAAAGAAATATATGTGCTTGTGACTCTTGAAACAAAGAAAAGCACAAACAGGAAAATCGGAATAATTCCCTGCTGCACGGGACTGTTCAGCCGTCTTATTCCGGCTTTGGGCGAAAACGGTACCTTTATGCTTGCGGAGGAGCTTATTCTGCATTATGCCGATAAGGTTTTTGACGGCTACAAAATACATTCAAAAGCGGTAATGCGTGTTATAAGGAGTGCCGATATAGATACCGATGACGCATTTGAAAGCAATTCGGACTACCGCAACGAAATGGAAAAAATAATCAGAAAACGCGGCAGACTCTGTCCCGTAAAGCTGGAGCTTTCGCGTGAAATCGGTGCGGCTTCGGTGACGCATCTGTGCAGCCTGCTGAAGCTATCGGAGGATATGGTATTTTTGTCGGAAAGTCCTTTGGATTTGTCGTTCATATCCGAGATACGCGGATTTTTAAAGAACGATGCAAAGCTGTTCTATATTCCGCGCGAGCCGCAGAAATCGCCGTTTGTCAATGAAAACGAAAGCATAATAGGTCAGATAGAGAAAAAGGATATAATGCTTTCATATCCGTATGAGAGCATGAAGCCGTTTTTGAAAATGCTGTCCGAGGCATCGTGCGATCCGTCTGTGGTGTCGATTAAAATGACGCTTTACCGTGTTTCAAAATTCTCAAAGGTGGTCGAGGCGCTTATCGATGCTGCGGAAAACGGCAAGGAGGTTGTGGTGATTCTTGAGCTCAGAGCGCGGTTTGACGAGGAAAATAATATCGAATGGTCAAAGCGGCTGGAGGAGGCGGGCTGTCGCGTGATTTACGGACTGGATAATCTCAAGGTACATTCAAAGCTTTGCCTTATAACGCGGAAAACAAAAAATTCAATAGAATATATAACGCAGGCAGGTACGGGCAACTACAATGAAAAAACAGCGCGGCAGTACACCGACTGCTCGCTTATGACCGCCTCTTTCGAGATAGGCACCGAGGCGGCATACGTATTAAACGAGCTTGCCATGGGGCAGACTGCGGAAAAAACGGAGCATCTGCTGGTGGCGCCGAGACTTCTGCGGACGGGACTGATAAACCTGGTTGATTTGCAGACGAAAAGAGCGGCTGACGGAAAGGAAGCATACATCGGCATAAAAATCAATTCGCTGACAGACAAAAAAATAATCGACAGACTTATCAGGGCATCACGTGCGGGAGTAAAAATCGAGATGATAGTACGCGGAATATGCTGTCTTGTTCCGGGGGTTAAAGGGTACACCGAAAATATTACGGTGCGCAGCATTGTGGGACGTTTTCTCGAACATTCGAGGATTTATATTTTCGGAGCGGAGGACGAAAGGCAAATATATATAAGTTCAGCCGATTTAATGACGCGCAATACGCTGCGCCGCGTCGAGGTTGCCGTGCCGATATACGATGCGGACATAAAGGCGCGCATTGCGGATATGTTTTCCGCCATGCTGCATGATAATGTAAAGGCACGGCAGCTCCTTTGCAGCGGCAGATACGAAAAATATCCTGTGACCGATATGCCGTTCAATTCCCAGGAATATTTTTACGAGCAGTCGTATTTGTCGGCAAAATCGCAGTCCCAAATTTGATAATATTTAATGTTTTTTCACTATTTTTTCCGGTTCTTTTGTTTAAAACATAAAAAATGCTCTGACTTTTTACAGTCGGAGCATTTTTTTAAAAATTCCATATTTTAGCAGATACCCTGCTGCATCATAGCTTCCGCAACCTTCATGAAGCCTGCGATGTTAGCGCCTGCAACGAGGTCTAACTTGCCGCCCTTTGTAAGGTTGTAGTCCTTTGCCGCTTTTGTAGCAGCGCCGTAGATTGAAACCATAATACCGTGGAGCTTTTCATCAACCTCTTCAAAAGTCCATGAAAGTCTCTGTGAGTTCTGGCTCATTTCGAGAGCTGATGTAGCAACACCGCCTGCGTTTGAAGCCTTGCCGGGTGCGAAGTATACGCCGTTTTCCTGCAAGTAAGCTGTAGCTTCAAGAGTTGTAGGCATGTTAGCACCCTCTGCAACGATGATTGTACCGTTTGCAGCAAGTGCCTTTGCGTCGTCTATAAGAAGCTCGTTCTGAGTTGCGCACGGAAGAGCAACATCACACTTAACAGCCTGCCATAAGCCTGCACCCTCAACATACTTAGCTGACGGATGAGTTTCGGCATATTCCTTAATTCTGCCTCTTCTTACTTCCTTGATTTCTCTTACAGCATCCAAATCTATGCCGTTTTCGTCGATTACATAGCCGTTTGAGTCTGACATTGTAATAACCTTAGCACCAAACTGCTGGCACTTCTGGCATGCATATATAGCAACGTTTCCGGCACCCGAGATAGCAACTGTCTTGCCTTCGAACGAAGTACCGAGATCCTTAAGCATTTCTGCTGTCATGTATACAAGACCGTAGCCTGTAGCTTCCGTTCTTGCGAGCGAACCGCCCCATGTAAGACCTTTACCTGTCAGAACGCCCTCATAAACGTTCTTGAGTCTCTTGTACTGACCGAACATAAATCCGATTTCTCTTGCGCCTGTTCCGATGTCGCCTGCGGGAACGTCTGTGTCAGCGCCGATATGACGTGACAATTCTGTCATAAAGCTCTGGCAGAATCTCATAACCTCCATATCCGACTTGCCCTTGGGATCGAAGTCGCTGCCGCCCTTGCCGCCGCCTATGGGGAGGGTTGTAAGGCTGTTCTTGAAAATCTGTTCAAATCCGAGGAACTTGATTACGCCGAGATTTACCGACGGATGAAGTCTCAGACCGCCCTTGTAGGGACCGATTGCCGAGTTAAACTGAACTCTGTAGCCTCTGTTTACCTGAACCTTGCCCTTGTCGTCAACCCAGGGAACTCTGAACATTACAACTCTCTCGGGTTCAACCAGTCTTTCGAGCAAAGCAGCCTCCTCAAACTCGGGATGAGCATCGAGTGCCGGCTGGATTGTTTCCAGTACCTCTGTCGCAGCCTGGATGAATTCAGGCTCGGAAGCGTGATTTTTCTTCAGTTCTTCAAGAACTCTTTCTCCGTATTTCATATTAAAAAAACCTCCTGTTAAAATTTACATACAGTATAAACTTATACGTTCAATAAGTATTTTACCACCGTTTTTTTGCGCCGTCAATAGAATTTGTGCAAAAAAATTACGTCAATATAACTTTTATTTTAAGCGTTTTTCGGGAGTCCTGCTGTCAAGCCGTTGTTAGATGGGTGTAACTTTTAATAAAAATTAATTGTTGTAATTCGTTTGGGGTTGGTGTATAATGTATAAGGTAAAAAATGATTGCATGTGAATGGAGATTTTTATTTTATGCGAATGAGGAAGAAGAAAAACTGTGCCGAAAGAATGGAGAGGTGCAGCGGAATATGGATTAAAAATCCTGAGGATTACAAAGGACGCTGGCGTGAGCTGTTCAAAAACGATAATCCGATACATATAGAGATAGGCTGCGGTAAGGGAAGCTTTGTTGCGGGTATGGCGAAAATGTACCCCGATATAAATTTCATTGCGATAGAAAAGGTTGAGGACGTAATCGTAATGGCGATGGAGAAAGCCGCCGCCGCGGAGCTTGAAAACGTAATTTTTGCGGATATTGACGCGCAGGTGCTTGCCGATATTTTTGAAAAGGGCGAAATAAGCAGGATATACCTGAATTTTTCCGATCCGTGGAAAAAGAACAAGCAGGCAAAGCGCAGGCTGACGCATAAAAATTTTCTTGATAAGTATAAGCAGGTGCTTAATGAGGGAGATTATATCTGGTTCAAGACGGATAACAGAAAGCTGTTTGAATTTTCGCTTAATTCGTTCTGTATGGAAAATTTTAAGCTTGAAAATATAACGTTTGACCTGCACAATTCGGGCTTTGAGGGAAATGTCGTGACGGAATATGAGCGGCGTTTTGTTGACGAGGGTGCGCCGATATATCGTCTTGAAGCCGTAAACCTCGGCTGGGAGGATAAAAGAGACCGTACATGTTGAGGTTTTGCGCGTCAGAGGGCACAATAAATTGTATTGTTGACAAAATACATAAAAAACGGTTAAAAAAATGTAAAAAATTCGTTGTAAAAAACGGGCAAAATACTTGACTTTTTGTGAAAAATTTTATATAATCATATAGGTTATCCTTGTGATAGCTTTAGTATTTTTTGTGAATTTTCGGGAGGATGAACGAAAATGATTACCGATGCGGAGAAAAATCATCTGCAAGTCGGCTTTAAACAGTCATTGAAAGCCATAAACGAGGGAAGAGCCGTAAAGGCTGTTCTTGCGCTTGACTGCGATGAGAAAATAAGCGCTCCCATACGAAAAGCGGCTTCGGATACAAATACGGAGCTTGCGGAAATTCCCACGATGCACGAACTCGGTGTCGTGTGCGGAATAGAGGTAGGTGCAAGCTGCGCGGTTGTGCTTGCCGAATAAAAATGTTTATTTCATGCAATGCATGTAAATAATAAATAGGTGTTTTTAACACCGCATACTCTAAAGAAAGGAAGTGTAACACGGTATGCCAACATTTAACCAATTGGTCAAAACCGGAAGAAAGACTTCAAAGAAAAAGTCAACGGCTCCTGCTCTTCAGAAGAGTTTAAACTCTCTTAAGAAGAAGACAACGGATAAGAGCTCGCCCCAAAAAAGAGGCGTATGCACCGCTGTAAGAACCGCTACACCCAAGAAGCCTAACTCAGCTCTGAGAAAGATTGCCAGAGTAAGACTTACAAACGGTATTGAAGTAACAGCTTATATTCCGGGTATCGGTCATAATCTGCAGGAACACAGCGTTGTTCTTATCAGAGGAGGAAGAGTAAGAGACCTTCCGGGTACAAGATACCATATCATCAGAGGTACTCTTGATGCTCAGGGCGTTAACGGACGTCTCCAGTCAAGAAGTAAGTATGGTGCAAAGAGACCAAAAGCAGCAAAGAAATAATGCGTAAAATGCTGTAAAAAACAGTTATATCACAAGTGCATATCGGGTTATTTCATATATTCGAATACGCACTGACGGAATTTTGGATATTGCTCATAAGTGAGCGGTTTAGAAGTTCAGAGTACCTGTGATATTCATGAAAGCGGGTTCTGCAAAGGACTTGCCATACTATGAAGGAGGGAAGTAAAGTGCCAAGAAAAGGTTTTATTGCAAAAAGAGAAATTTTACCTGATCCTATATACAACAGCGTTGTTGTAACAAAGCTTATCAACAACATTATGCTGGACGGTAAAAAGGGAGTTGCGCAGAAAATCGTTTACGACGCATTTGAAATCGTAAAGGAAAAGACCGGCAAGGACGCTCTTGAAGCATTCGGCGAGGCTATGGACAACATCATGCCTGTACTCGAAGTAAAAGCAAGACGTGTCGGCGGTGCAACTTATCAGGTGCCTATGGAGGTTCGTCCGGACAGAAGACAGACCTTAGGCTTAAGATGGCTTACTCGTTACTCGCGTGAGAGAAGCGAAAAGACCATGAAAGAAAGACTTGCAAACGAGCTTATCGATGCAATCAACGGTACCGGCGGTTCTGTAAAGAAGCGTGAGGATACTCACAAGATGGCGGAAGCGAACAGAGCATTTGCTCACTATCGCTGGTAGTTTTTACACGATATTTCACGCACCTGACGCATTTTTAGTCCGGTTTGCGTACCAACGTACGCGGCGCCGTCCGAGAAAAAGCGCCATGCACGCAAACTATCGCGTAAAAACGGCTGTGGTGCAGATTTGCGAGGAGATTTCACGCACCTGACGCATTTTTAGTCCGGTTTGCGTACCAACGTACGCGGCGCCGTCCGAGAAAAAGCGCCATGCACGCAAACTATCGCGTAAAAACGGCTGTGGTGCAGACTTGCAATGTGACAAACTATCGCGTAAAACGGCTGCAGTGCAGACTTGCGATGAAACAAACTATCGCGTAAAACGGCTGTGGTGCAGACTTGCGATGAGACAAACTATCGCATAAAACAGTTGTGGCGGAGACTTGCAATGGAATTTCATGTGTGTGAATATTGTTCGTAAAGCTTAAAAATAAGCGTATAACTAAACAAATAGACTTAAATCCTTATCTGAAAGGAGGAAATTGGAATGGGTAGAGAGTATTCACTTAAGAATACAAGAAACATCGGTATCATGGCTCATATAGATGCCGGTAAAACAACTACTACAGAAAGAATACTGTTCTATACAGGTGTTAACCATAAAATCGGTGAAACGCATGACGGTGCCGCTACCATGGACTGGATGGCGCAGGAGCAGGAGCGTGGTATCACAATCACATCGGCTGCTACGACATGTCATTGGTCGGGTTCGGCGCATCAGTTCCCGGAGCATCGTATCAACATCATTGATACACCGGGACACGTTGACTTCACTGTTGAGGTTCAGCGTTCACTGAAGGTTCTTGACGGTTCCGTTACCGTGCTTTGTGCAAAGGGCGGAGTTGAGCCGCAGTCGGAGACTGTATGGAGACAGGCTGACGAATATCATGTACCGCGTATGATTTACGTTAATAAAATGGACATCATGGGCGCGGATTTCTATCATGTTGTAGACATGGTGCATGAGAGACTCCAGGCAAACGGAGTACCTATTCAGCTTCCTATCGGAGCTGAAGAAACCTTCAAGGGAATTATCGACCTGATGACAATGAAAGCGGAGGTTTATTATGATGACCTCGGACAGGACATCAGAATTGAAGAAATCCCCGATGATATGAAGGATAAGGCAGAAGAATACAGAGCTGCAATGGTTGAAGCTATCTGCGAAACAGACGAAGCTCTGCTTGACAAATTCCTCGGTGAAGAAGAAATCACAATCGATGAATTAAAGAAAGCCTTAAGAAAAGCTACAATAAATAATGAAATCATTCCTATGCTGTGCGGAACCTCATACAGAAACAAGGGTGTTCAGATGCTTCTTGACGCTGTTATCGAGTACATGCCGGCGCCTACGGATATTGAGGACATTAAGGGTGTAAATCCCGATACGAACGAAGAGGAATCAAGACCTTCGGCTGATGACGCACCGTTTGCCGCACTGGCATTCAAGATTGCGACTGACCCGTATGTAGGTAAGCTTTGCTTCTTCAGAGTATATTCGGGTACTGTAGCGGCGGGTTCGTATGTTCTTAACTCCTGCAAGGGACATAAAGAGCGTATGGGACGTATCCTGCAGATGCACGCTAACCAGAGAAAAGACATCGACTGCTGCTATTCGGGAGATATAGCTGCTGCGGTTGGTCTTAAGAATACAACGACAGGTGAAACACTGTGTGACGAAAGTCATCCGATCATTCTTGAATCGATGAACTTCCCGGAACCTGTTATCCGTGTTGCAATCGAGCCTAAAACCAAGGCAGGTCAGGAAAAGATGGGTATTGCTCTTGCAAAGCTTGCGGAGGAAGATCCTACATTCAAGACTTATACCGATGAAGAAACGGGACAGACGATTATCGCAGGTATGGGTGAGCTTCACCTTGAGATTATCGTTGACAGACTTCTGAGAGAATTTAAGGTTGAAGCAAATGTCGGCGAGCCGCAGGTTTCATACAGAGAAGCTATCAGAAAGCCGGTTAATATCGAGCATAAGTATGCGCGTCAGTCGGGCGGTAAAGGTCAGTACGGACATGTATATCTGAAGCTTGAGCCTCTTGAAGAGGGCGGCGGCTATGAATTTGTAAATGCTATTGTCGGCGGAGCTATTCCCAAGGAATATATCCCTGCGGTTGATGCCGGTGTACAGGGCGCAATGCAGTCGGGTGTACTGGCGGGCTATAACGTTGTTGACGTAAAGGTAACTCTTTATGATGGTTCTTATCATGAAGTCGACTCTTCGGAAATGGCATTCAAGATTGCCGCATCGATGGCATTCAAGGAAGGTATGAAGAAGGCAGACCCTGTTATCAAGGAGCCTATCATGCTTGTTAATGTTATCATGCCTGAAGAATACATGGGTGATGTTATGGGCGACCTTAACTCGCGCCGCGGTATGATTCAGAAGATGGAAGCAAGATCGGGCGGCGTACAGCAGATTACCGCAATGGTTCCGCTGTCGGAGATGTTCGGTTACGCTACAGAGCTTCGTTCAAGAACTCAGGGACGCGGACAGTATACAATGGAACCGTCGCATTACAGTGAAGTTCCTAAGTCAATTCAGGAGAAAATCATGAACGAACGTTCAAAAAATAACTAAAATCAGTTAAAATATATCTGATTGGTAAGAAAAATCAAAAAAAGACTTGATTTTTTACCAAAAAGATTGTACAATAAGTATATTGATGAAACAAATATAAAAATCATTAATTTCAAGGAGGAAAATTCAAATGGCAAAAGCTAAATTTGAAAGAACAAAACCGCATGTAAACATTGGTACCATCGGTCACGTTGACCATGGTAAGACAACTCTTACAGCTGCTATCACAAAGGTTCTCGCTCTTAAGGGCCAGGCTCAGTTTGAAGCTTACGATATGATCGATAAGGCACCGGAAGAAAGAGAAAGAGGTATCACAATTTCAACAGCTCACGTTGAGTATGAGACAGATAAGCGTCACTATGCTCACGTTGACTGCCCGGGACATGCTGACTACGTTAAGAACATGATCACAGGTGCTGCTCAGATGGACGGCGCTATCCTCGTTGTTTCGGCAGCAGACGGCCCGATGCCCCAGACAAGAGAGCATATCCTGCTTTCACGTCAGGTTGGCGTACCTTATATCGTAGTATTCATGAATAAGTCAGACCAGGTTGACGATCCCGAGCTTCTCGAATTGGTTGAAATGGAAATCAGAGACCTTCTTACAGAGTATGACTTCCCCGGTGACGATATTCCTATCATCACAGGTACAGCTTTAGGCGTACTTGAGTGCACATCAACAGATCCGGACGCTCCCGAATACAAGTGCATCTGGGATCTTATGGACGCTGTAGATTCATACATTCCTACACCTGACAGAAAGTCAGACTTACCGTTCCTTATGCCTATCGAGGACATCTTCTCAATCTCGGGTCGTGGTACAGTTGCTACAGGTAGAGTTGAAAGAGGTACAATCAAGGTTAACGACGAAGTTGAAATCGTTGGTCTTACAGATGAAAAGAGAAAGGTTGTTGTAACCGGTCTCGAAATGTTCAGAAAGCTTCTTGACTTCGCTGAAGCAGGTGATAACGTTGGTGCGCTCCTCCGTGGTGTTGCTCGTGACGAAATCCAGAGAGGTCAGGTTCTTGCAAAGCCGGATTCAGTTCATCCGCATACAAAGTTTGTAGGTCATGTATATATCCTTACAAAGGACGAGGGCGGCCGTCATACACCGTTCTTCAACAACTACAGACCGCAGTTCTATTTCAGAACAACTGACGTTACAGGTGTTATCAACCTTCCCGAAGGCACAGAGATGTGTATGCCGGGAGATAACGTTGATATGACTGTTGAACTTATCACACCGATCGCTATCGAAGAGGGACTTCGTTTCGCTATTCGTGAAGGCGGCCGTACAGTAGGTTCGGGCGTTGTTTCAAGCATTATTGAATAATTAACGTATAAATAAAAAATTCCGTTTCTTATGAAACGGAATTTTTTTCATGGAACGTCGAAAAGCACTTTGCGTTCCGAAGCTTTTTAACAGCCCCTTTTTTATGGAGCGGAGGAAAACGCTTTGTACTTAGGACATTTTTAAGAATCTGCTTTTGTTAAAAAAATGACTGTTGACATATATGTTGAAATTATGTAAAATGGTAATATTAGCAAGAGAAAGGACTGAAAAGAATTGATAGAAAAAATAGCAGACAGAATGATTAACGGCAATGATACAACGTGGGAAATGAATATAGATGCATTTGACTGGAACCCGGGTGTGGGCTTGTACGGTATATGGAATGCGTATAAGAAAACGGGTGAGCAGAGGTATTTCGATTTCCTCACAAAATGGTTTGATAAGCATTTGCGGGAGGCATATAAGCAGATAACCATAAATTCCGTTGCGCCGCTGCTTACTGCGGCTGAAATGTATCACGAAACGGGGAATGAAGATTATTATAAGGTGTGCTGTGATTTGGCAGACTATGTTACCCAAAAAGCGCCGCTGACCTCGGCAGGCGGTCTTGAGCATACCGTAACCGAAAAGGTTGAGGGCTTTGCGGAGCAGATGTGGGCGGATACGCTGTTTATGGCGTGCCTGTTTGCGGCAAAATTCGGAGTGTATTCGGGCAGAAAGGAATATTGCGATTTCGCGGTAAAACAGCTTAAAACACATCTTAAATACCTGTGCGATAATGAGACGGGACTCTTTTTCCATGGCTATAGCTGTATAACAAAGGACCACTTGAGCGGAGTGCATTGGGGCAGAGCAAATGCATGGATAATATATTCGTCGTGCGAGATTATGGAAACTCTCGGTGATTTTGACGGAATTGATGAAGTCAAGGCATATATAAAGCGCCATGCGGACGCATTGCGCAGGGTGCAGAGAGCGACAGGCGGCTTTGCGACGGTTCTTGACTGTGAGGATTCATATACCGAGACCTCCGCGGCGGCAGGCATAGCGGCAGGACTTAAAAAGGCTGAAAAGCTGGGAATTTGTGCCGATGTAAAGGATATGTACGAAAAGACGGAAGAGCTTGTCAAGGCATCGGTAAACGAGAACGGAGAGGTTATGCATGTTTCAACGGGAACACCGATTATGAAAGATGTTCATGCGTATATGGATATTCCGTGCCGTCCCACGCTTTACGGACAGGCACTAAGCATACTTACACTTTTATAATAAAGTTTGTGTATAAAATGCGTAAAAAAAGCGGCAAAAAATGCCGATAAATAAGGAAAAAACAGTGCTTTTTGCGCTTGACTGACAGATTGCATAAGAAAAAATATCTATATTTGTATTAAGTGACAATTGCATTTTTGGTGAATTTAGATTATAATGTAAGTAAAGATGCCGGACGTGCAGTATTCGCATATGTAGGCATGTTAGTTTGTTTCCTCTGAACGAGAGAGAGTCATGGGGGGAATGAATATTAAAATAAATATTAATAAAAGGGTTTAATTTTGAAAGGAGGAAAAGTAGTGAAAGGCTTAAAATTTTTGGCTTCATGTGCGGCTATAGGCGCACTTACTACTATTTGTGCCGTATCTTCTTATGCGGCAACGGCTACATATGTGGACGGAGGTACTGTTAACGTAACGGGTTGTGAAGACTATATCACAGCTGTCGGCAATAATGATTTAACATTGTTGGTTTTGGACGGAACAGATGTTGTTACTGTTGGCGAGGCTAACATTCTTCAGATTAACCAGGGTGATTCTTCAATTTTGACAGGTATTAAGCTTGACACAACAAAGCTTACGGCAGGCAAGACTTATGAAGTAAGAATAGGCGGTATGGAGAAATCAACTATATACGCTAACGGATTTATTTCAACAACATTTACAGTGCCTAGTGGCAGCGATAATCCGTGGGCAAGTTCAACGCGTAAAATCGGTGACGTTGACGGTAATGATTTAGTTGAACTTGCAGATGCAAATAGAATTTTAGCACGTGATGCAGGCTTGGGTACTATAACAGGCGAAGATTTACAGGCAGCTGACGTTGATGATAACGGACTTGTAGAATTGTCAGATGCAAACCAGATTTTAGCGCGTGATGCAGGTTTATCAGTAACAGCTGATTTCACAAAGACAGTTGCTGATAAAGCAAATCATCCTGCTGAATAAATATAAAAAGTGAGGTAAATAACATGAAATTTTTAAAGAAAGCTTGCGCTTTGTTAAGCGCTATAGCTGTTAGTGCCAGCTTTGTTGCAGTAGCACAGGCAGCTGACGGCAAGCCTACTGTATATTTGGATAAGACTGTAGCAGAAGACGGTGTTACTATGACTGTTAAGGTTATGGCAAAAAATCTTCCTACAGAATATGTAGAGGGTTCAGCATATAATGTTGAAGCAGCAACTGTAGTTGTTGATATAGATACTGCAGGAAAAGCAGGCGCATACACAGTTCCTAATCCTCCTAATGATACAGCTGCTAAGAATAAGAATTGGTTAACAAATCAGTTTAAGTATACTGGATATGCTCCGATTGTTAACTTTAATAAAGGTATTGCTGATACTGCATCACAGGATAACAGATATCTTGTTTTCCAGAACGCCGGAAATGCTGCAGATGAAACAACTTGGTTAGCAATAAATAGTGATGGAACAGCTGAATTAGCTACATTCCAGTTAAAATTAGTTGATGGCGCTACATATGATTCTTCAATCAATGTTGAAAGAGCAAGCGTTATCGTTTATAACCGTACAGATGAAGTAAACTGGTCAGCTTCTGCAGGTGACAGCCAGGTTGCTTATTCTACATTGGCAGGTACTGCTGATAAAGAAAACTTAGCAATCAAGAGCGCATCAGAGCCTGCAGAAAAGCATGTTGAAGTTGCAGTTAAGACAGCTAAGGGTGAAGCTGTAAATCTTGAAACACCTAACTACAGCTACAACGATGTAAACAAGGACGTTGCAGTTGCATTCATGGCAACAGTAACTCCGAACGATGATACTGTAAATGGTCTTACATGGACAGTTAAGTCGGGCGATGTTGAAAAGACCTTTACAAAGAACTTTGACGGTACTATTACCGGTGCGACAGCTGTATCATATGGTCTTATCATTAAGGGCATTGACACAGTTCAGTCAGTAAATGCAGCAGCTTCAGTAGTTGCAGCAACAGAATAATAGAGGGAGGATTAAATATAATGAAAAAATATGAAATTCCTGAAATAACAATCTCTATGTTCGATGCTGCTGTTGCTACAGATGAGAGTGTTGTTGCACAGGCTGCAGGTGATTTAACAAAAGTTAGCGGTGTAGCAGAAGCTAACATCATGACAGTTACCTGGTAGTCTATAGACGCACAGAACAATTGATTGCATACTATGAGAGAATTAAGATGTTGGCCGAACATAACAGGGTTGGCTTTTACAGATAAACAGCTTTAATAATTCGTGAAAGCGCCGTCCGTGAGGACGGCGCTTTTGGTTATCTGTTTTTTTGGTTCTGCCGTTGCTGTCTTGCCTGCTTTTTAAATACAGTTATTTGAACGTGTAAATACGGGAATAATCTATCTATGAAAAAACTTTAATAAGAAAAGAAACGTGCTCTGAAGGCGCAGGAACAGTCCGTAAAAGAATGGCAACAGGTTAGAGGAGACACAAGTCTTTTGGCACAACAAAAAAAGCGTTCCCCGCTCTGTGAGCGGGAGACGCTTTTTGTATTGTCAGCCGAAATTAGTCCTCAACCTTTATAATTTCCTTGCCATCGTAATATCCGCAGGACTTACAAACTTTATGAGGCATTTTGAATTCACGGCACTGTGGGCACTCCACCATGTTAGGTGCAGTAAGCTTCCAGTTAGCACGTCTGCTGTTTCTTCTGGCTTTCGATACTTTATTCTTAGGTACTGCCATAATTACACCTCCATAAAATCACTCTAACTGTTATCCTTAATCAAGTCAGCCAAAGCCGCCCATCTCGGATCGATAACATCACGCTTACAGCCGCAGTCCCCCTCATTAAGATCGGCACCGCATATGCTGCAAAGTCCTTTACAGTCCTCACTGCATAAATATTTCCCCGATATATTCGTAAGAAAATTATTCAGTACAATATCATCAATATCGACCGTGTGTCCCTCAAACAGTATCAGCTCGGAATCCTCCTGCGTCTCACTGCCGTCGGACTGTGCAAGAACCTCATCAATGTCAAACGAAATATCAACATCAATGTCTTTCATGCACCTTGCACACTTTGTCTGCATAACCCCGGAACACACCGCCTTAAATATAAGCGACTTGCCCGTGTTTGCAATACTGCCCTCAATTTTCAAGGGCTTATTGAAATGATACAACTCACCTAAAAAATCGGTGTCGGCAACAGATATTTCATCGGAAATATCTATTCTGCCGCCCAATTCTTTCAGTATTGCCGAAACGTCTATAATCATTATCTTCTCCAATTCTATGCGCTTTGACACATATCAGAGTAAAATTACTTTAATTCTACCTTAGCACCTGCTTCTTCGAGTTCAGCCTTAATCTTTTCAGCTTCTTCCTTAGCAACAGCTTCTTTCAGTGTCTTAGGAGCTTCGTCAACGAGTGCCTTTGCTTCCTTAAGACCTAAGCCTGTGATAGCTCTTACAACTTTGATTACGCCGAGCTTTGAAGCACCTGCGTCAGCAAGAACAACGTCAAACTCTGACTTTTCTTCTGCACCTGCAGCGTCGCCGCCTGCTGCGCCTGCAACCATAACGGGTGCTGCTGCGCTTACGCCGAACTCTTCTTCCATCATCTTAACCAGTTCTGCAACTTCCAATAACTTTAATTCCTTGATTGAATCAAGAATTGCATTCAAATCTGCCATTTTATTTTCCTCCTGTTTACTTTGTAATTTTCAATAATTATTCAGCAGCGGGAGCTTCCTCTGTGGGAGCAGCCTCTTCTGCCGGAGCTTCCTCAACGGGAGCTTCTTCAGCCTGTGCAGCCTCTTCTGCCGGAGCAGCCTCGCCTGCTTTCTTTGCAATAAGGTCAGCAATTTCAACACCGCCGTCAGCTATAGTAGCCAGCAAACGTGCGAGGTTTGAAATAGGAGCATTCAAGCTTCCCATAACCTTTGCAATCAATGTTTCCATGCTCGGTGTAGCAGCTAATGTTTTGAGTTCGTCAAGTGACATAACTGCGCCGTCCATGAATCCTGATTTGATTTCGAGCTTTTCATTGCCCTTTGCATAATCAGCCAGAACCTTTGCCGGAGCAACGGGGTCTGTATCCGATACCGCAATAGCTGTAGGACCGTGAAGTACATCGTCCAGAGCTTCAAGACCTGTTTCCTGAGTAGCTAACTTCAAAAGAGTATTCTTGATAACGAAATATTTACATCCTGCTTCTCTGAGCTTATTTCTTAAATCAGTGTCCTCCTCAACGGTTAAGCCTCTGTAGTCAACAAGTACGCCTGTCTGAGCGTTCTTAAGTACTTCGGTAACTTCAGCAACCTGAGCTTTTTTTGCTTCCAATACTTTTGCGCTTGGCATATATGTTTCACCTCCTGATACATGATAACATTTTCTTAACGAAAATGAATTTATATATGCCTTCATAATGATGTACAAAGCTGATGCTTTCTCAAAAAAAGAAGGCTCTCTGCCGCAGACGCAAAGAGCCATAGTTCACTAAAACTAATCACCCTCGGCGGGACTTCCATGCTTACGCAATGCCTGCTGTCTACGGATTCAACTTAATTATAATATCACAAATATTATATTTTGTCAAGTATTATTTAATAACCGAAGTGAATTTTTTTCAAAATCCGCTTCGGTTATCGGTGCCTTCTTAAATAATCGTTCTATCAGCCGATTTTTGCAGCGTTGATTTTAATTCCGGGACCCATTGTCGATGCCACTACAACGCTCTTTAAATACTGTCCCTTTGCAGCCGACGGCTTTGCCTTTATAATAGCTGACATAAGAGTTTCAAAGTTTGCCTGAAGCTTCTCGGCTCCGAATGAAGCCTTGCCTATCGGGCAGTGGATAATGTTTGTCTTATCCAGTCTGTACTCAATCTTACCTGCTTTGATTTCGTTTACAGCCTTTGTAACGTCCATTGTTACCGTGCCTGCCTTAGGTGACGGCATAAGTCCCTTAGGACCTAAAACCTTACCCAAACGTCCTACAACACCCATCATATCCGGAGTTGCAACAACAACGTCAAAATCGAACCAGTTTTCGCCCTGAATCTTCTCAACCATATCCATTTCGCCTACAAAGTCAGCGCCTGCTGCCTTTGCTTCGTCAGCCTTTGCGCCCTTGGCGAATACAAGCACCTTAACGCTCTTACCTGTACCGTTGGGAAGAACAATAGCGCCTCTTACCTGCTGATCGGCATGTCTTGAGTCAACGCCCAGCTTGATGTGAGCTTCGACAGTTTCGTCAAACTTAGCCTTTGAAGTCTTTGTAACAAGCTCCATAGCTTCAGCCGTATCATACAGCTTTGATTTATCAACCAGCTTTGCGCTGTCCTGATATTTTTTTCCTCTAAACATTTTTAATCCTCCTTCGTGGTCAGACGAGAAATAAATCTCTCCCACTTTTTCTTAACAAATCGATTTTCGGTCAAAAACCTCGGATTAGTCCTCAACTACTACGCCCATGCTTCTGCATGTTCCCGCAATCATGCTCATTGCCGCTTCGAGTGAAGCTGCGTTAAGGTCGGGCATCTTCTGCTCGGCAATTGCCTGAACATCTGCCTTCTTGATTGTAGCTACCTTTGTTTTGTTCGGAACTCCCGAACCGCTCTTTATGTTGCATGCCTTCTTGATAAGAACTGCAGCCGGCGGTGTCTTTGTTACGAATGAGAAGGATCTGTCCGCATAAACTGTAATAACAACAGGAATTATAAGACCTGCATCCTTCGCTGTTTTTTCGTTAAATTCCTTTGTAAACTGCATAATGTTTACACCGTGCTGACCCAAAGCCGGACCAACCGGGGGAGCCGGAGTTGCTTTGCCGGCAGGAATTTGTAATTTGATATAACCTGCAACCTTCTGTGCCATAATTGGCCACCTCCTAAAAAATCATAGCTTACGCTATATAATGTGGTATTTACGGACGCACTGCGTCCTCCCACTGTTACCAGAGGGATTATATATAAACGGAAAAATATACCGTTTACATCAAAAATCAAAGAGCCGCCCCATTAAACAACCGGACGGATTTGTGTGTATTTATGCGGATTTTACTCCGCATGCTCAATCTGCGAACAGTCTACCTCGGCAGGCGTTTCTCTGCCGAACATCTGCACGGTAACGTTTACCTTGCGTCTTTCAGCGTCAACGCTTACAACCTTGCCCAGGAAGCCCTCCATAGCTCCGGATTTGATATTAACCAAATCACCCGGCGCGAAATCTATATCGGCAGGACGTATCTTCTCAACGCCCATTCTCTCAACTTCCTCGCTGCTTAAGGGAACCGGCTTGGAACCGGGGCCTACAAAACCGGTAACTCCGCGCGTGTTGCGCACAACATACCAGCTTTCGTCATTCATAACCATTTTGATTACAACATATCCCGGGAAAATTTTGCGTTTTACGATTTTTTCAACGTCGCCCTTCTTCTCAACGGCATCCTCTGTGGGGACCTTGACGTCGCAAATCATATTCTGCATACCGCGGTTTTCAACAGACTTTTCTATATTGGCTTTTACCTTATTTTCATAACCCGAGTACGTGTGTACCACATACCACTTAGCTTCCTCTGCCATAACCATTCTCCTTCCCACAAAATTTACAGACAATTACAGAAGATTTGTCAGCAGTGAGAACAGTTTAGTGAAGCCCAAATCAAGCAGCGACAATATAACGGTTACTATCGCAACAAATACGATAATTATAGCCGTATTGTGAATAAGCTGTTCTTTTGTGGGCCATGTTACCTTTTTAACTTCAGCCTTGCATTCTTTAAAAAATCTTTTTGCTCTGCCCGAGTTTTTTGTTACATTTTCAGCCATATCAGCATATCCTACTTTCTCAAATAACGTTAATTACTTGGTTTCCTTGTGAAGTGTGTGTTTTCTGCAGAACTTGCAATACTTTTTCATTTCCAGTCTGTCGGGATCGTTCTTCTTGTTCTTCATTGTATTGTAATTTCTCTGCTTACACTCTGTACAAGCCAATGTGATTTTTACTCTCATTATAAAGCACCTCCGATTTTAAATCCTCTTTTATTTCCCTGCTTGTCCGCTATGCGGCATGCAAAAAAAAAGAGCCTTTTCATAAGCAAAGTAAGTATATCATAATATACAGGTCTTGTCAATACTTTTTTTGATATTTTTACAGGTAAATTTCTCTTTTTATGTTTTTTCCTTATTACTATTGTTTTTTTGCCGCAATGATAGTATAATAGTATAATAGGCGTGGTTTATGCCCGCCGGAAAGGACGGAATTTATTTTGAAGAAGCTTATTATATGCATACTGTCATGCCTGGCGCTGTTTTCGGCGCCGTGCCGTGCGGCAAGCGACATACGCGTTTTTATAAACAGCACGGAGGTTTTGTTCGACACACCTCCGCAGATGGTGAACAACAGAACGATGGTTCCCATACGAGCCATATGCGAGGCATTGGGAATGGTTGTCCAGTGGGATGATAATGCGCGCGGCGCGCTCGCATTTAACGACAAGAGAACACTCATGCTGTTTGAGGGCGAAAATTACATAAATGTGAACGGTGAGGTGCGCATTATAGACACCGCGCCCGTAATAATAGATTCGCGCATACTCGTTCCCGTGCGTGCCGTTGCGGAAGCCACCGGCTGCGATGTTGCATGGGACGCGGCGGCAAGCAGCGTTATTATAACCTCGGAAAATACCGCCGATGCCGATTCATGGGAACGTGAGGTGTTTGACCTCACAAACAAGGTGCGTGCCGAGAACGGTTTAAGCGCGCTTACATGGAACGACACGCTGGCAAAGACTGCGCGCGCCCACTCGGAGGACATGGCATCACGCGGATTTTTCGACCACACCAACCCCGACGGCGAGGATCCGTTTGACCGCATGCGCAATGCCGGAATACTGTACTACACGGCGGCGGAAAATATTGCCGCGGGGCAGGCGGAGCCGGAGGACGTTATGGAATCGTGGATGAATTCACCCGGACACAGGGCTAACATATTAAACCCCGATCTGTGCGAGCTGGGAGTGGGAATGGCACGCGGCGGCAGCTACGGCATTTACTGGACTCAGAACTTTGCAACAACACGTTAGCAAGATACCGCACTGTATTTTAATAAAATTTTGTGGAAATTTTTTTTAAAAATATGTGGAATTTTTTTGGGATATAATATATAATAATAGGATAGTAAAAAATAAGTGTATAAAATCGAAATTCAGATACGGAGGGCTGACTATGGACGAAATTTTGAGAATCCTCGATAACGAGTACGGAAAAATATCAAGAGAGCGGATTGCACAGATGCTCGGAATAACAGAGGAGGAAGTCGCCGGAAAGATTGAAGAACTGGAAAAAAACAATGTTATTGTCGGATATAAAACAATCGTAAACTGGGATAAAACGGAACGTGAGGTCGTTACGGCGCTCATCGAGCTGCGCATAACTCCGCAGAGGGGCGAGGGCTTCGACAGGGTTGCGGAAAGAATTTACAAGTATCCGCAGGTACAGTCACTGTACCTTATGTCGGGCGCGTATGATCTGGCGGTGACAATTATAGGAAAATCAATGCGCGAGGTGGCGCTGTTTGTCGCACAGAAGCTTGCGCCGATGGATTCCGTTATATCAACGGCAACTCATTTTGTTCTTAAGAAATATAAAGAGGAAGGAATTGTATTCGAGGACGATGAAAAGGATACAAGACAGGTAATTACGCTATGATAAATCTTGACAGTCTCGTTTCTCCGGTGGTGGACATGCTGCCGCCGTCGGGTATAAGAAAGTTTTTTGACGCTGCTGCGGAAATGAAAGACGCTATATCGCTCGGTGTCGGTGAGCCGGACTTTACCACGCCGTGGGCAATCCGCGAGGCAGGCATATATTCACTCGAAAAAGGACAGACACACTATACGGCAAATGCAGGTCTGATTGAATTAAGACAGGAAATATGCAATTATGCGAGCCGTAAATATAATGTAGATTACGATCCGAAAAAAGAGGTGCTTGTGACGGTCGGCGGCAGTGAGGCGATTGACGCAATGCTCCGCTGTGCGATAACCCCCGGTGACGAGGTGCTTATCCCCGAGCCGTGCTTTGTCTGTTACAAGCCGCTTACAATAATGGCAGGCGGTGTTCCCGTATCGATCGAAACAAAGGAGGAAAACGATTTCAGACTTCTTCCCGAACAGCTTAAGGAAAAAATAACGGATAAGACAAAGGTGCTTATTCTTCCGTACCCCAACAATCCGACCGGCGGAGTTATGTCGAAAAAGGATTTGGAGGCAATTGCGGAGGTCTTGAGAGATACAAACATTCTTGTGCTTTCCGATGAAATATACTCAGAGCTTCACTACAGCGAGGAAAAGCATACAATGTTTTCCGCAATCGACGGTATGCGTGAAAGAACGGTAGTGGTAAACGGCTTTTCAAAAGCGTTTGCGATGACCGGCTGGAGACTTGGCTATGCACTGGGCCCGGCACGGATAATCAAGCTTATGACAAAGGTGCATCAGTACGGAATAATGTCATCTCCCACAACAAGCCAGTTTGCGGCAATCGAGGCGCTTAAAAACTGCGATTCCGATGTTGAGGATATGGTGCGCGAGTACAATTACCGCCGCCGCTGCATTGTGGACGGATTCCGTGAAATGGGACTTTCGTGCTTTGAGCCTCTCGGCGCGTTTTACGTGTTCCCGTGCATTAAGTCAACGGGCATGACGAGCGAGGAATTCTGCAACAGACTCCTTGAGGAGGAGCATGTCGCGGTTGTGCCGGGAAATGCGTTCGGCGAAAGCGGCGAGGGATTTGTGCGCTGCTCATATGCTTACTCGATTGACAATATCCAGGAAGCTTTAAGAAGAATTAAAAAATTTGTAGAAAAACACAGGAAAGGTTAAGGTATATACATATGTCGACAAAATATATTTTCGTAACAGGCGGAGTTGTTTCGGGACTCGGAAAGGGTATTACGGCAGCATCACTGGGAAGACTTTTAAAGGCAAGAGGCTATAAGGTGACAATGCAGAAGTTCGATCCTTATATAAATGTGGACCCGGGAACATTAAGCCCGTATCAGCACGGTGAGGTGTTTGTAACCGATGACGGCGCCGAAACAGACCTTGACCTCGGTCACTATGAAAGATTTATAGACGAGAATTTAAGCATAAATTCAAACGTTACGACAGGTAAAATCTACTGGTCGGTTATCACAAAGGAGCGTCACGGCGACTATGACGGCAGAACCGTTCAGGTTATTCCGCACATCACAAACGAAATCAAGGACAGAGTATACAGAGTGGCAAGAACTCAGGAAACCGATATTGTCATAACCGAAATCGGCGGTACGGTCGGCGATATTGAATCGACACCGTTTTTGGAGGCAATACGTCAGGTTGCGACAGAGGTGGGCAAGGAAAACTGCATATATATTCACCTTACGCTTGTGCCGTATATAAGCACCTCGGGTGAGCAGAAAACAAAGCCTACACAGCATTCCGTCAAAGAGCTTTTAAGTCTCGGTATTCAGCCGGACGTTATCGTCCTGAGAACGGAAAAGCCGCTTGAAGAGGGACTTGCCGATAAGATTGCGCTGTTCTGCAACGTTTCGGGTGACAGCGTTATTCAGAATCTTGACCTCAATACGCTTTATGAGGTGCCTATAGCTCTCGAAAAAGAGGGACTTGCAAAGGTTGTATGCCGCAAGCTCGGTCTTGAGGACAGAACTCCAGATATGGAGGACTGGAATGCCATGGTTAAGGTGGCAAACGAGCTTCTTGACGATAAAGAGGACGTTGTAACAATCTCCCTTGTCGGAAAATACGTTTCGCTGCATGATGCATATATAAGTATTGTGGAATCGTTGAAGCACGGCGGTTTTGAAAACCATACAAACGTTAAAATCAACTGGGTTGACAGCGAGGAGGTAACTCCCGAAACCGCAGATGAAATTCTTAAGGGCAGTGACGGTATTCTTGTGCCGGGCGGCTTCGGCGACAGAGGTATCGAGGGCAAAATTATTGCGGCGCAGTATGCGCGCGAGCATGATATTCCGTATTTCGGAATATGTCTCGGTATGCAGATTGCCGTTATAGAATATGCAAGAAACGTTCTCGGCTACAGCGATGCAAATTCATCGGAAATAAATCCCGAAACAACGCATCCCGTTATCGACCTCATGCCCGAACAGAAGGACGTTGAGGACCTTGGCGGTACAATGCGTCTGGGACTTTATCCCTGCAAAACCACGGAGGGCTCGCTCGCACGTGAAATTTACGGCAGTGATCTCATCTACGAAAGACACAGACACAGATATGAATTTAATAATTTTTACAGAACGGAAATGGTTGAGCACGGTCTTATGATAGGCGGACAGTCTCCCGACGATAAGCTTGTGGAGATGGTGGAAATACCGACACATCCGTGGTATGTCGGAGTACAGTTCCACCCCGAATTCAAGTCAAGACCGAATCGTTCGCATCCTCTTTTCGCAGGCTTCATAAAGGCTGCGGTTGAGAAAAAGAACAAATAAGCTCGTCTGACCGTATTAAAAACAGGAGGGTGAAATCTTTTTGAAAAGGTATTGGAAATACATTCGTCCGTATCTGCCGTTTTTTATTCTCGGCCCGTTCCTTATGCTGAGCGAGGTCGCGGGGGAAATCGTACTCCCGAAAATTATGGCAACTATGATTGATAACGGCGTAATGCAGAATTACGGAACGTCCTATATAATAGGACAGGCATTAAAAATGGCAGGCTGCATACTCATTATGATATGCGGCGGCATTGGGGGACATTATTTTTCAATAAAGGCTTCGGTGCTTTTCAGCGCTGATTTGAGAAAGGATATTTTTAAAAAAGTACAGGGGTTCTCGTTCGGTGATGTGGATAAATTCTCCACGGGTTCTCTTGTCACAAGACTTACAAACGATATAACGCAGCTACAGAATTTCGTGCGCATGGCGCTTATAATGGCAATGCGTTCACCGGGTATGCTTATCGGCGGAATTATTATGGCATGCACCATAAACGCACGTCTTGCGCTTATACTTGCGCTCGTTCTTCCGCTTTTGGCATTATCCATCGGACTGCTTATGAAAACCGCATTTCCGCGGTTCGGAATTATGCAGAAAAAGCTGGATTCCTTAAACTCGGGTATCCAGGAAAATATAACGAATGTGCGCGTTATAAAATCGTTTGTCCGCGAAAAGTTTGAAATAAAAAAATTCGGTGCCGCAAATGATGATTTGACGGACTCCACGTTAAGAGCAATGAATATCGTCATTATGACAATGCCGCTCATGACGTTTGTCATGAATGCGACAACCCTTGCGGTTGTGTGGCTGGGCGGTCATTTTGTTATAGGCGGCAGCATGAAGGTAGGCGATTTGTCCGCATTTTCTACCTATATAGTTCAGATTCTGTCGTCGCTGATGATGGTTTCGATGGTAATTCTTCAAAGCTCCAGAGCGGCAGCCTCGGCAAAGCGTATCACGGAGGTGCTTGACACCGAAAGCACATTGAATGATGACAATGCATCAATGAAAGATAAAAAGGTTACAAAGGGCAGCGTTGAATTTAAGAACGTCAGCTTTAAGTATTATTCAAGCCGTGAGGAAAATATCCTCAGCGATATATCCTTTAAGGCGGAGCCGGGACAGATAGTCGGAATAGTGGGTACTACAGGCTCGGGCAAAACCACCCTTGTACAGCTTATTCCGCGTCTTTACGATGTTACGTCGGGTGAGGTTCTGGTAGACGGTATAAACGTTAAGGAATACGGGCTTAAAAATCTTCGTGACGGTGTCGGAATGGTATTGCAGAAAAACGTTCTCTTTTCGGGAACGATAGAGGAAAACCTTAAATGGGGTGATGAAAACGCAACCCATGACGAGGTGAGAAATGCAGCGAATGCCGCACAGGCGGACGGCTTTGTGTCCGAATTTACCGACGGCTACAATATGGAGCTGGGACAGGGCGGCGTTAATGTTTCGGGCGGTCAGAAGCAGAGACTTTGTATTGCAAGAGCGCTGCTTAAAAAACCCAAAATACTCATTCTTGACGATTCCACAAGTGCGGTCGATACCGCTACGGAAGCGAAAATAAGAAATTCCTTTAAAAACGAATTAAAGGACACAACAAAAATAATCATAGCACAGCGTATTTCATCAGTTATGGATGCAGATAAAATAATAGTGCTTGAAAACGGCAGAATTGCCGGTGAGGGTACTCATGACGAGCTTTTGAAAACGAACAGGGAATATCAGGATATTTATTATTCCCAGGCAGATAAGGAGGTGTCGTGATATGCCTCCTATGGGACCTCCGGGAAAAGGCGGACGTATGCATAAGGGCAAGCCGAAGAACATGAAAGCGGCAATAAAACGTCTTTTCTCATATATTGAAGATGATAAGGCAAAGGTATTTACGGCATTTTTCTGTGTGCTGATAAGTGCTGCGGCAAACCTGCTCGGCTCTTATATGCTGAAGCCTATTATAAACAACCTTATAGCGGATACCTCTGCGGCTGAAAGAATATCAGGCCTTGCGCAGGGTATCGGCATTATGGCGGTCATATACGCATGCGGTGTTGCGGCAACGTATTTCCAGATGCACATTATGATAAGCGTATCGCAGAGAGCTTTGAATAAGCTCAGAAAAGACCTTTTCTGCAAGCTGCAAAAGCTGCCCGTACGGTATTTTGACACACATGCCACGGGCGATGTAATGAGCCGTTTCACAAACGATGTCGATACAATCGGTGAAATGCTCAATTCAACGCTTATACAGATTTTTTCGGGTGTTGTGAGCCTTTTGGGAACGCTTGCGCTTATGCTTTACACAAATATCATACTGACGGTTACAACACTTATTATTGCTCCCGTTATGGGACTTATAGGCGGAGCGATTGCGTCAAAATCAAGAAAATATTTCTCGCGTCAGCAGTCCGACCTCGGTGCGGTCAACGGATATATCGAGGAAACCGTAACGGGACAGAAGGTTGTAAAGGTATTTAACCATGAGGAAAAGGTTATCGGCGAATTCGGCAGACTTAATGATAATCTTAAAAAAACGCAGATAAAAGCGCAGTTTATGGGCGGAATTATGGGACCTTGCATGAATGCCATGAGCCAGGTAAACTATACCGTTACGGCTTGCGTGGGTTCGATAATCGCATTTTTGAGCAGAGCTGGCAGAGCGCTGCCGTTTGCGGCTCTCGATGTGGGCGGACTTGCGGTGTTCGTAAACTTCTCGCGCCAGTTTTCGCGGCCTATAAACGAATTGTCAATGCAGCTTACCACCGTTATGTCGGCGCTTGCCGGCGCGGAGCGTGTGTTTGAGGTTATGGACACCGAGCCGGAAAAGGAAACGGGTAAAAATCTTACAATAGAACATGTAAAGGGTGATGTTGTGGTCGATAATATTACATTCGGCTATAATCCCGATAAAATCATTCTGAAAAATGTTTCTATTTATGCTCACCCCGGTCAGAAGATTGCGCTTGTCGGTTCGACGGGTGCCGGCAAAACAACGATAACAAACCTCATAACGAGATTTTATAAAGTCAATGAGGGTAAAATCACGATTGACGGAATTGATATAAACGATATAAATCTCGGCTGTTTAAGAGAAAATATCGCTATGGTTTTGCAGGACACTCATCTGTTCACGGGAACGGTTATGGAAAATATCCGTTACGGTCGTCTCGATGCTACCGATGAAGAGGTCATCAGTGCGGCAAAAACGTCAAATGCGCATATGTTCATAAAAAATATGCCGGACGGCTATAATACCGTGCTTCAGGGTGACGGCGCAAACCTTTCACAGGGACAAAGACAGCTTATAAATATAGCGCGTGCGGCGCTGTCAAAGGCTCCGATTCTTATTCTGGACGAGGCGACAAGCTCGGTCGATACAAGAACGGAAAAGCACATAAACGAGGGTATGGACGCACTCATGCAGAACAGAACCACCTTTGTTATAGCGCACAGACTGTCTACAATAAGAAATGCAAATGCAATCATGGTGCTTGAAAACGGCGAGATTATCGAGCGCGGCGACCATGACGAGCTGCTTAAACAAAAGGGAAGGTATTACGAGCTTTATACCGGTTTGAAGGAGCTTGATTAAAAGTATATTACGAAAGGAGAATATGTATGAGGGTATATCAGCTTATATATACCTCGGTACAGCACAGCTTGTCCGATAATTCGCTGGGACTGGCAAATCAGCCGGGACTGCGCGTTTATTCGTGTACACAGGGCATTACAAAGGAAAATATCGGTGAGATAATAAAATTCGCAAGCTACAGACTGCCAAAAAACGATAAAACGTCTTATTCGGAAGTAATCGGAGATCCGAAAATCCCCGAAATGTTCCCCAAAAGCTTCAGAACGCTGCACCTTTCCGACGGCAGATATGCCGCGGTGCAGTCTGTTTATTCGGGAGTTGATTTTCAGGGACAGCCGGGAAACTTCTTTGCACATGCACTTGTTTTTGAAGAGCCGGACGCGGATTTCTTCCCCGAGCAGTATTTTAAAAGCAGTGCTTTTAAAACATATCTGACCACAAAAGAGGCGGAAAGAGAGCTTGTTCATTATCTGCCTCCGCTTGACGGCTTAAAGCCGGAGGAGGGCGTAAAAAACGAAATAGCTTCGTTTATCGGCGCACATAAAAAGGAGATGTCGTATCTTCTTGAAAAAGCGCTGGAGACGCTTGTTTCCGATACTGTTGTAAATATGTGTGTTTCCGCCGCAAGCGAGGAGCTTACGGCAGATTATCTCCTTTCGTTAAAGTGGCTTTTGCCGCGGGATATATCGCTTAATACGGGTATTTCTACTTATAATATATATATTCCGTCGGACAGACAAAAGCAGATTGTGTTTAACGGCACAATAAAGGGCAAAAACAATATAACAAAGCAGGCGGTCGAAACACGTACCACCTGTATATACATTGACATGGAGCAGACGGATTTTTCAAATACCGAAATAAATCCTTTGCTTGAAATGAATATTGACGATCTGCGCCGCGAGTACGGCAGATATAATTTCAGCTCTGTCACACAGCTTAACGACTGGCTTGCATCACTGAAGAACGAAAATGCACCCGGAATAGGTGCAAAGCTGCTTAATCTGAAAGCATCTGCGGGAAATAACGCGTTTGCTTTAAGGGTGGCGGAGCTGTACGAAAAGCTTGACGACGCATCAATGAGCGCCGTGCGGTTTGAGGTTCTGAAAGCTGCTTACGATAATCTTGAGCTTTTTGAGGATAAAAGCACCGAGATTACCGAAAAATATGTCGGAATGTGTGTGGATAAGCTGTGCCGCGGTGAAAATTACGATATTTACGATTTGTTCGCCGACGGTGCGAATAATCTTGCGAGAGCCGAGAAAATAAAGAAAAACATTCCGGAGTATATCGATAAAATAAAAGAAAATTACGATAAAATCGGCGAAAAAAACAAATATATTTTCCTTATTCTGTTTGCGCGCATAAAGCAGGAATCGGGCGGCGGAACATGGAAAGAATTTTTCGGGGGAAACAAGGAGCGTTTAAGCGTATTTGTCGAGATGTCCTCAATGATAATCACAGGCTCGGGACTTGCTGCGTTTTCGCCGCCGTCGGTCTGGACCCGTGACGATCTGGACGAGACTGTCGCATATTTTGAAGCTTCAACACAGGACGATGCCATAAAGGCAAGCTGCGTCAAATATATATGCTCGCATGACGAGACAGACTGGGAAAAATACGGAATAATGCTCACAAAGCATAAGAAAACAACGGGCGAGGAAGAAAAGGATATGCGCAAAATAAAGCGTATGCTTTCCATGGTCGGCTACATTCCGTATTACGGCAAACCGTATGACAGCCTGCGGCGCGAGGTCGCAGCGGATATGGAAAATGCATCATCGCCGCTGCTTTTGTCAAGACTGCTCACCGCATATTATACCTGGCGCGACAGCTATGGTAATCAGGCGCAGTCCGAAAAGGCGGCTATGAAATTAAAAGGACTTATTCTTGAATTGCAGCGCACGGAAAAAAGCTGCTATGACTATGTATTCCCCAAGCTTGGCTTGGAAATAACCGAATCGCCGGGGCATTATCATGAACAGATAATCAATACCGAAACCGTAACTCCGGCATTCTGGAACTGGTTTATAATCGGATTTGAAAACAGCCTTGGGGACGATGACAGAATTCTGAATTACACAAGGGTTTATGAGGCAAATAAAAGAAAGCTTATGAGAATGCCTGTAATCAAAAGGCTCAGAGAAGTATTTTCGCATATGGAATAAGGAGTAAATGAAGATGAAAGAATTAAAGAAAAAGATTTTTGCCGCCGCGGCAATGACTATAATGACAGTTTCGTGCGCACTGAGCGCATTTGCAGCATCACCGTCTCCGTCACCGGAGGCGACCGCAAGACCGCGTCCCGGTACGTCAACGTCGGCATCGTCATCATCGGATAACTCGTCAGAAAGCTCGTCCGAAAAAAGCACAACCGTTAAGCAGGAAAGCACCGCAGCGCCCGAAAGCACTGCCGATACAGCCGGTAAGTCAAATGACAGCAAAGCGATAAGCGTTACATCGGAAACCGCGGCATCACAGCAAGGCAGCGCTGTTTCAAACAAAAAGTATGTTTCGCGCGGCGGAGCATTTTTATGGTTTTTGCTGTCGGTAATTGTAAATGCGCTGATAAGCTTTGCAATCGCAAACAGATTTTATAAATTATCGAAAAAGGACAATCACCTCGCGCTCGAAGTGCGTGCTTTAAGACGTGATGTTGAAGAAAAGTTTATATCAAATGTAGGAGGATTTGCCGAGCCGGAAACGGATATATCAAATTCAAACGATGATTATTCCATGAATACCGAGGGAATAAAGGGCGCAAATAAGCCGGACGAGGAATTTTCGGGCAGTGCCGAGGAAACCTTCAAGCGCTGGGAAAGCCAGCTTTCCTCACAGCGTGCTCAGAAGCGTGCGGCAATAAGAGCGTCGCTTGAAACGAAAGCCGAAAAGGAAGAGCGTGGTGAAGAACCGCATCTTGTACGCAGCAACTCATATCAGCCGCGCCGTGAAATACCTCCGCGTGCCGAGGAACCGGAAACCGCGGACGACTCCTTAGATTTACCCGAGGAGGAAAGCAAAATCGACTCCATAAAAAGCAAGGCAAAGGAACTGATAACGGACATCTTCCCATTCCGCGAGGACTGATCTGAACGGTTAAAATTGCCCGTCTTAACGGCTTGAGCAATGAGGCAGTACACAAGTACAGCTCTCATCGCTCAAACCATCAACACGAACAATTTTTCCTCGTTCAGCTCGCTGGTCGGAGTAACGGTGAAAATATCAGTCACAAAGACTTTAGCGGTGGGGGTACGTGAGTACAGCTCTCATCGCTCAAACCATCAACACGAACAATTTTTCCTCGTTCAGCT
>CAJKHT010000018.1 GCA_905199755.1 uncultured Eubacteriales bacterium
AGATATATTATAATAATTTGGGGGGATACATATGCCCGCATGGGTAGCTACTCTTTTGGAGGGATTAAGCAACACATTTATAAAGGACGGACGCTGGCATTGGTTTGTAAGCGGTCTGGGGTATACGCTTCTGATTTCATTTTTCAGCGTAATACTGGGACTTATAATAGGTGTTGTAATGGCATTCGGACGTTTGTCAAAGCATAAACTGCCGCGCTTTTTATCGGGAATGTATATTGATATAATCAGAGGAACACCTACAATGGTTCAGCTGCTGATTATATATTACATTATTTTCGGTTCGGTTACGATACCGCGTTGGATTGTCGGTTGTATAGCATTCGGTATAAACAGCGGAGCGTATATGGCAGAGATTGTCCGCGGCGGAATTTTATCCGTTAATGCCGGACAAACCGAGGCGGGACTTTCGCTCGGAATGACGCATCGTCAGACAATGCGCTACATCATTATGCCGCAGGCAATGAAAAATATACTGCCTGCAATGGGAAATGAGTTTGTCGTGTTAATCAAGGAAACGGCGGTAATCGGTATGGTTGCCAATATTGATTTGGTCGGTGCTGCAAGAAAGGTACAGAGTCTTACATTTGATTACGTAATTCCGCTTTTGTCCGTTGCGGCTATTTACTATGTTGTAATAAAAATAATCAGCATATTCCTCAATAAGCTTGAAGCATCAATGAGGAAATCCGATAAGAGATAGGAGGGATAGCTGTGATAAAGATAAGCGGTTTAAAAAAGAGCTTTGGTGGCAATGAGGTTCTTAAAGGTATAGATCAGCATATAAAAAAAGGCGAAAAGGTAGCGGTTATCGGACCGTCGGGTTCGGGAAAATCGACATTTCTGCGTTGTATAAATTTATTGGAAAAGCCCACCGAGGGAGAAATTCTCATAGAGGGTGAAAGCATAACAAGCGGTAAGGCAAATATAAACCGTATACGTGAGAAAATGGGTATGGTTTTTCAGCAGTTTAATCTGTTTCCGCACCTTACGATTTTGGATAATGTAACACTTGCTCCTCAAAAGGTGAAAAAAATGGGCAAAGAGGAGTCGGAAAAGCTTGCCCGTGAGCTGCTTGAAAGAGTTGGCGTGGGTGATAAAGCGGAAGCATATCCGGCACAGCTTTCGGGAGGTCAGCAGCAGCGTGTTGCGATTGCGCGTGCTTTGGCGATGCAGCCCGATATTATGCTGTTTGACGAGCCTACCTCGGCACTCGATCCGGAAATGGTCGGAGAGGTGCTTGAAGTAATGAAAAACCTTGCCGATGCAGGTATGACCATGGTGGTTGTAACGCATGAAATGGGTTTTGCGCGTGAGGTCGCATCGAGAGTCCTGTTTATGGACGGCGGTTACGTATGCGAGGAGGGAACTCCGGCGGAAATTTTTGATAATCCGCAAAATGAAAGAACACAGGCATTTTTAAGCAAGGTGTTAAAATAAATAATTATTTTCAGGAGGAAAAGAAAATGAAAAAAAGTATAATTAAGGCAATATCGGCTGCTACGGCAGCAATACTGTGCGCAGCGGCACTTACAGGCTGCGGTTCGGGTAAGACAAGCACTACCGATAACAATGCGGCGGATACATCAAAGTCATCTGCAAAGGAACAGCTTGTAATGGGTACAAACGCAGCATTCCCTCCGTTTGAATTTACGACATCAAACGGTCTGGTAGGCGAGTTTGACGGTATTGACGTTGCTGTTGCAAAGAAGATTGCCGAAAGCATGGGCAAGGAGCTTAAGGTTGAAGATATGGAATTTGAGGGCCTTATAGCTTCCGTAAGTACAGGTAAGGTTGATTTTGTTGCGGCAGGTATGACTGCTACAGACGAAAGAAGACAGAGCGTTGATTTTTCCGACACATACTATGTGGCATCACAGGTAATGGTAGTAGGCTCGGATTGCACAGACATTACAAAGGCTGATGACCTTAAAAACGGCAAAAAGGTCGGCGTAGTACTGGGTTATACGGGTGACGGTATCGTAACCGATGATTTGAAAATTGATGAAGCAAACATCACAAGAGCAAACAGAGGTATTGACGTTGTTCAGGACGTAAAGAACGGTAAGCTTGATGCGGTTGTTATCGACTCTGCAACAGGCAAGGCATTGGCTGAGAAGAACAACTTAAAGGTTGTTGAAGATCCCGCTGCATTTGAAACAGAAGAATATGCAATTGCGGTTAAGAAAGGAAATAAAGAGCTTCTTGATGCAATCAATAAGATTCTTGCGGAAATGAAAGAAAGCGGCGAAATTGAAGAGCTGGCTCAGAAATATAACTAATCTGGAATGTGAAAAAAGCGGTGCGGCATGAGAAAATGTCCGCACCGCTTTTTTATATAAACGTAAAATAGTGGATAAAATTTGTAGAATAGTGGACGAATTTCATTATACCGTATGGTACAATGAAGTAAAATATATGTGAAACCGGAAAGGGGATAAATATGAGCAGACGGGAAGAAGTACTAAAAAACTTTGAAAAGTATAAGGATGAAACGGCAGAACGGGTTAAGTGCGGAATAGAACAGAACAGAAAGGGATATGCCAGGTTTAAAGTTCTGGATAAGGACGGAAACCCTGTTGCAGGTGTAAAAATAAGGGCAAAACAGAAAAGACACGAATTTTTGCACGGTGCAAATCTTTTTATGCTTGATGAGCTTGAAACTGAAAAGAAGAATGAACAGTATAAAGAGAATTTCAGAAATGCATTTAATGAGGCGACTCTCCCGTTTTATTGGAGCGATCTGGAACCGATTGAGGGAAAACCGCGTTTTGCAAAGGACAGCCCGAAGATATACCGCCGTCCCGCGCCGGATTTATGTCTTGAATTTTGTGAAAAAAACGGTATAACTCCGAAATCACATTGTCTTACATATTTTAATTTTCAGCCGGATTGGGTTGATAAAAACGATATATCGGACATGAAAGTGAAGCTGGAAAAGAGATACAAGGAGCTTTCCGAACGCTATGCCGGACGCATTAACGGCTGGGAGGTAATAAATGAGCTGTTTTGCACACAGGATCCGTGGAATAAAAATACATTTTTCCGTGCCGATGATGTTCTCGACTGGAATTTTCGGCTTGCAGAGAAATATTTTGCAGGCAATGAGCTTATTATAAATGAAGCATCACAGGTATGGCAGTGGCAGCATTTTGCATATGCAAGAAGCGGATATTATCAGATGATTAAGCAGGGAATAGAAAAAGGTCTCCGGATTGATACTGTAGGCATGCAGTTTCATATGTTTTTCAGCCGTGAGGGGGAAAAACAGCATGTTACCGATATGTACAATCCAAAAACCTTGTTTGCGGTTATGGGTACATATGAGAGGCTGGGAAAACCGCTTCAGATAACCGAAATTACAATACCGGCATATTCGGATTCGGCAGAGGATGAACAGGTACAGGCAGAGCTTATTGAGCAGTTGTACAGTATCTGGTTCAGTCATAAAGCGGTGGAGGCAATAATTTACTGGAATCTCCCGGACGGATATGCGGCATTTGCGCCGCAGGGCGATATGACCTCCGGCGAAAACATATATCACGGAGGATTGATTCGTTTTGATATGAGCAAAAAGCCTGCATATGATATGGTACATCATTTGTTCCATGAAAGATGGATTACCGATACGGAAGCTGAAACGGATGCTGACGGAAATGCGGTATTCAAAGGCTTTTACGGTGATTATGAAATAACCGCAGGAGACCGCAGTTTTGATATATCTTTAAGAAACGGAGCAGAAAATATTTTTAATATACAGCTTTAATGAATTAAAAAAACCGTGGCTGAATGTCAGTCACGGTTTTTGAATGTTAAATAAACGGCTGTTTGTCTAATATGTTGTTAAGTGGTTTTTCCGTCATAATCGTTCCCGGAAGTGCAGACTGGAACTCCGCTATTGTACACAGCGCAATGAACAGATTATGAAGATTGCCAAGCTCCATATTGCTTTCGAAGCTTAAGGACAAAACATACTCAGTATAGGTTTTTTCAAATTTAATCATGCGCGATTTGCAGTCCCTGAACCTGTAGTCTGTCTGCCGCATTGCACGGCTCGTACAGTATATCCAGCTTAAAGCCTCTGTTAATGCATCATTCTCAAAACCTGTGCTCAAACCGCGGTCATATAACTGTATGCAGGTATCAATGGTTCTTGCAGGGTAACGGATAGGCATATGCTCAAATTCGAGCGCCAGTACATAATAAAACATTCCCGCCAGATACAGAAACGGCTGAATACGGCGGTAATCTATAAATCCTCTGCGTATAAGTCCCGTATCACCGTCGGTATGCTCCCAAAGCCAATTAAAATATGTTTTCTTAAATGCAAAAGTTTCGCTTTCGCAGGAGAAAAGGGAAGCATGTACTGCCGAGGTACGGTAAGCTGCGGTTTGCGGCTCACGGCTCCATGGCTGTTCTTTAACAAAATCCATAAACGGCTTTGTATCGGCAAGAACCTCCATTTCCTTGATAGGATAAAGAGGACGAGCGTTTAAAAGCTCCAGCGCTGCCGCACAATATGCGGTAAAATAGAAATCATCGTCACCATTGTTGTGAAATAAACCCGTATCGGGATTTTGCAATGCTTGTATAATTTTTATGTACTTTGAACGTGCGCCGTATGATTTTGGCAGTTTGTTTAAAATATACATTATATTAACAGCATCGGTACAGCCGCAGATATATGAATCATCATCGGTATTCTCTGACACCAATCTGGAAAAAGAACCGTTCCCGAGTGAATGTTTTTTTACAGCATCGTCAGCTTTTATAAGAAAATTGCGGAAGTCTATCAAATCTATACATCTCCTTAAAAATAATCCAGTCTGTCGGTAATATGTTATGTCGGTGCCGTAATTCAAAAGACTGCCTATTAATTTTAACATGTAATTCACAAAAAATCAATATTTTTCAAAAAAATATTTTTTGAAAAATGGAAAAACTATTTATCTTCCGTGTTCCAGCCGTCGATTGTACTGTATTTGATTGCATGGAAAAGCCTTTTTCGCAGCCCGGGAGTCGTTTCCTTTTCAATCTGACGGATTAAATTCTTCATATAATGTCTTTTTGTTACTCCGTTTGCGGGACATGGATTTGTAAGCACCGGGATTTCGTGCCGCCTTGCCGCGCCGCGTATGTCGCGTTCGCGGACGTAAATCATCGGACGTATCTGCGTAATGCCGGTACGGTCAAGATAGGTGTCGGGGGAGAAACAGTTTATTCTGCCCTCATAGATAAGGCTGAGAAAGAATGTTTCGAGAACATCATCATTATGATGCCCCAAAGCTACTTTTTTGCAGCCGTTTTCTATCGCAAAATCATTCAGCGCACCGCGGCGCATTTTGGCACATAATGAGCAAGGATTGCTTTCCTTGCGTATGTCAAAAATTATCTCTTTAAAATTGGTATATTTTACTTTGTATTCAACACCAAGCCTGTCACACATACGCTGAATGTCGGAATAATCAGCCTTATATCCCAAATCCAGAGTTAACCCCATAACCTCAAACTTCTTCGGATAATAATGTGAAAGCTCCGAAAGCGCATTCAAAAGAACAAGGCTGTCCTTTCCGCCGGATACTCCTACGGCGATTTTATCGCCTTGCTGAATCATATCATAATCTTCTATGGCGCGTCTTATAAGACTTACAATTTTTTTCATTTAATTTCCCCGATTTCTCTGATTGCTTCTCTTAAATCAACACTGCCGGTATACAGAGCACGTCCGACTATGACACCCTCAACTCCGGCAGGTACAAGTGATTTTATATGTTCTATATTTCCCACGCCGCCCGAAGCGATTATATCGGCATTCACAGACGCGGTCATTTCACGCATTGCAGCCGTATTGGGCCCCTGAAGTGTGCCGTCGGTGGCTATATCGGTGTAAACTATCGTCTGAACCCCAAGCTCTGTCATTTTCTTTGCAAATTCAACAGCGGTAAAATCCGAGGTTTTTTCCCAGCCCTCAACGGCAACCATGCCGTCTTTTGCGTCAATTCCTATAACTATTTTTTCTTTGTAAATATCCAGTGCACGTTTTACAAAGTCGCTGTCCGATACGGCTTTTGTTCCGATGATAACTCTTGATACTCCGCAGTCAAGTCTCTGCCGTATATCCTCAAGAGTGCGTATGCCGCCGCCTGTCTGTACGGGGACATGGACGCGGCTGCATATTTCCTTAATCGCATCGCTGTTTACACCGCAGCCTTTGAGCGCTCCGTCAAGGTCAACCACATGTATATATTCGCCGCCCTTGCGCTCCCATTTTAAAGCGGTTTCGGCAGGATTTTTTCCGTACACGGTCATGTCCGAAAAACGTCCCTGTAAAAGCCTTACACATTGACCGTCCTTTATATCTATTGCCGGATATATTCTCATTTTTATAACCATTCCCTTCATTATGTCAGACGGTTAAATTCGCTGACAATATTCATTATTCTTTCGCGTTCCATTTTCATGCTTACCTTGTTAACGATAAATCTTGCACTGAGCGGTACTATCTCAGCCAGTACATCAAGTCCGTTTGCACGTAATGTACTGCCGGTTTCGACTATATCCACTATAACGTCTGACAAGCCGACAAGCGGTGCAAGCTCTACGGAACCGTTAAGCTTTATAAGCTCGATTGTCTGACCTTTTTCATCATTAAAATATTTTTTTGCGATTTTCGGATATTTTGATGCAACGCGCAGATTGGGCATTGAATCTATTTTGCCTTTCAGTTCTGCCGGACCGCATACGCACATTGTGCATTTTCCGAACCCTAAATCTACCATTTCATAAAGGTTTCTGCTTTCTTCAAGCAGTGTATCCTTTCCGACTATACCTATATCTGCCGCACCGTATTCAACATAGGTCGGCACATCGGAGGCTTTTACAAGTATAAATTTCATTTTGTTTTTTTCATCGGTAAAGATGAGTTTTCTTGTTTTCTCTTTCATTTCGGAGCAATCCATTCCTATCTCCAAAAAAATATCCATTGCCAGTTCGGCGAGTCTGCCCTTTGCCAGAGCCACAGTAAGATAGCGCATTATAAAATTTCCCCTTTCACAAACAAAGCTTACAGCATGCGGAAACCCTGCTGCTGAGGTGTTGGCTCGGGTTCTTCGCTGCCGTAGCCCAAAAATTCGTTTACCGTTGTTTCAATTCTGTCACCTTTGGCAAAGTCGCGTATTATGAGTCTGCCGTTTGCAAAAATATGCAGCATACATTCCGAACCGGTCGCCTTGGCATATTCCTCCGCTTCATCGGGAGTTCCGTCTCCGATGTACAATTCAACAAGACAGCCGTTTACACGCAGGTTATATGCGGTATCATATGCAAGTCCCTCGGCATTTTTTTCGGCATAGACGAGTGAGGAGCTGACGGTATCGGCTTCTCTTTTTCCAAGTGCCGACATTACGCGGTTTATTCCTATTGCCGCTCCCACTGCTCCCATCGGTGCGCCGAATTTTCCCATGAGGTTATCATATCTGCCGCCGGCGCATACAGGAAAGCTGACACCGCGTGTGTAGCACTTGAAAATCGAGCCGGTGTAATAATCGATGCTCTGTAACATTCCCAAGTCGATTGAAATATATTTTTCAAAGCCGTAAAGGCATAAAAGCTCATAAATGCGCCGGAGATTATCGAGTGCGGCTTTGGAGGTCTCATTCAAGCCGGAAACGCGTGCTTTCTCGATAACGCTCATATCTCCAAACATGTACGGCAGCTCTATCATAAGATTTTTAACGTCATCATCTATGTTAAGCTTTGACGTAATCAGCTTTATACCGACCGAATCCTTTGAGTCGATTCTGTCACGAAGCTTCTCAGTTGACTTAGCATCAAGTCCTGCCTGCTCAACCAAGCCGTTGAAAAACGCAACCTGTCCTATTTCCATAGAAAAATCCTCAATGCCTGCGGCAATTATCGCCTCCATTGCGGCGGCTATGATTTCGGCATCGGCCATGGGGGAATATGAGCCTAACAGCTCTATGCCCGTTTGCGTAAATTCGCGCTGGCGAACACCCTCGGTCAGCTCGTTTCTGAATACATTTCCGGTATACATGTAGCGGAGCGGCAACGTTTCGTGCGCTGTCTTTGTTGCCGCCATACGTGCGATTGACGTTGTTATATCGGGACGCAGGGCAAGTATTCTGCCTTGCTCGTCAAAGAATTTGAACATTGTCTCCTGCGAAATCTGACCGCTTTCGCCTATATAGCAGTCGTAATATTCAAATGACGGTGTTTCAACCTCCTTATAACCCACAGAGGTAAGAACAGTCCACATTGTATTTTCTATTTCCTTTTTTAATGCACATTCACCGGGCAGTATATCATTTACACCCTCGGGTGTGTGCAGCTTCCAGTCTGACATCCGTTTCAATCCTTTCATTCGCTTTACTGTACTAAATCATTAAAGTAATTATTATTATATCTTGAACAAGGTGTTTTGTCAAGTACTTTTACGGTAAATGAAAAATTAAAATACTCCTATGCGCTTGATTTTCCGATACAGCACATAGAAGTATTTTTCACCTTTTTTACGCAAGCCGTGCGGCAGTCACACGGCTTTTATATGTCAGCAGCAGTTGTTGTTGCAAGGATCACAGCAGTTGTTGCAGGAATCACAGCAACAATTGTTTCCGCCGCCACCGCCAAAGATGCTTCCGTCGCAGCAGCAAAGGAACAGAACAACAATAATCAAAATCCAAATCCACTGATCTCCGCCGCCGCAGCCGCCATTACCGAATAATCCCATAAAAAAACCTCCTTTTTATGCATGCCGTCAGATATGAACGGTCACTTTAATGTATATTATGCAAAGGAGGCAAAATCTGTTACTTTTCTTTTACGTTTGTTTCGTGAAAAACATATGTGTTGTTATCGGAACGGGTAATGTACAGAAAAATTCTCGGCATTTTTCTGCGTGGGATTATGGTGGTTGTCCAGCCGTTCCCGGCGGCAGTTATGGGAGTATAAAATGCGTTCGGATAGTTGCTTTCAACGTATCGTGCGACAGCGTCATGCTGATTTTTAAAACGCATTCTGTTAAATATGCCTTTTCCGTTGACTGCACTGTATATTCCGGCTGCCGCCGCGGCAGCAAGTATCAATGCGTTTTTCTTTTTCATGATAATCCTCCGTTCCTTTAAACGATACCGTGATATTCGTTATATATTTCACGCTTGGGGCAGCCTCTGTCTGTGGCAGTCTGCTTTACCGCCTCTTTCTGTGTCATTCCGTCACCGATGTATTTTTCCACATGCTCTGATACGGAAAGTGTGTCCCACCATGCTTCGGTGCTTGTTTCATCGCTGTCTGATGCACCCTCAATCACAAGAACATACTCACCGCGCGGTGATTTTTCCTCATATATTGCAAGCGATTCGGCAAGAGTGGTTCGTATTACTTCCTCATGCAGCTTTGTAAGCTCGCGCACAAGTGCAATTTTGCGGCCGCCGCCGAAAACGGCAGCCATATCCGAGAGCGTTGTTCTGAGCTTATGAGGCGCCTCATAGAAAATAAGCGTGTGCGTGTCGGATTTTAATGAATTGAGATGCTCGCTGCGGTGCCGTTTGTTCACAGATAAAAACCCTTCAAAGGAAAACCGTCGGGTAGGAAGCCCCGAGAGTATAAGAGCATTTATTCCGGCAACAGGTCCCGGGATTGATGTAATGTCAATTCCGTTTTCTATGCAAAGCTTAACCAAATCTTCTCCGGGGTCGGAAATTGCCGGAGTTCCGGCATCGGAAACCTGCGCAATGTTTTTTCCCTCTTTTAAAAGTGAAATAATATATTCGCCCTTTTCACGTTTATTATGCTCATGATAGCTTGTGAGCGGCTTTGAAATTCCGAAATGATTTAAAAGCTGTATCGTGCGCCGTGTATCCTCGGCAGCAATCAGGTCAACCGAGTTCAGCACCTCTATGCATCTCGATGAAACGTCACCGAGATTGCCTATGGGGGTGGCGCATAAATATAATGTTCCGTTCAAGCTTGTGAACCTCTTTTCTTTAAATTCTTCCGTATATTTTGTCAATTTCCTCCGAAAACTCTCCGTTTTGGTTATAAACGTATAGCGGAGGAAGCATTTTCAGTTCTTTGCCGCCGTGCTTTACACCGTCAATAAGGATAAGATTGGCAGCTTTGTACGGAGACGGGTGTACGAAACGCAGTTTTTTCGGCTCGAGATTATATGCACGCATTGTACATATAATGTCCGCAAGACGCGACGGGCGGTGTACCATGAAAAAATGCCCCTTGTTTTTTAAAAGCTGTGAGCTCATGCGCACCACGTCATCAAGCGTACATTTTATTTCGTGTCTCGATATCGAGAGCGTATCTGCGGCATTTTTAAGACCTTTACCGCATTCCATATACGGCGGATTGCAGGTGATTTTATCAAATAAGGCTTTGCCGTAAATATCACAGGCATTTTTCAGGTCGCCTTCCGTTATATGTATGCGTTCGGAAAGCGAGTTAAGACATACGCTCCTTTTTGCCATATCACATATATCGTGCTGAATTTCCAGACCGCATATGTCGGGTGTGTTTGTTTTTGCGCTTAAAAGCAAAGGTATAATTCCCGTGCCGGTGCATAGGTCAAGTGTGCGGCGGGAAACGGTATCCTTGGCAAAATCGGATAAAAGCACCGCATCAATGCCGAATTTAAAACTGTTTGTTTTCTGGATGATTACAAGCTTGTCAAGCTGCAAATCATCAATACATTCATTTTCTCGGAGCATTTAATTTTCGGCTGCGTTGTCGATAACGGCAAAGCTTATTTCGCCCATTGCGGCGACCTGTCCGCCGACTGTTGCCTTGACATTTGCTTTTCCCATTCCGTGGCGGTACATTACAAGCTCTGCATTTAATTCAAGCGTATCACCCGGCACAACCTGACGGCGGAATTTAAAGTTGTTTATTCCCGTGAAAACTCCGAGCTTGCCTTTGTTTTCGGGCATGGAAAGCAGCATAACCGCTCCTGCCTGTGCCAGTGCCTCGCAGATTAAAACACCCGGCATTATCGGATTTCCGGGAAAATGTCCCTGAAAAAACGGCTCGTTTATTGTTACGTTTTTAATTCCTTTTATTCTTTTGCCCTCTTCAAGCTCTTCTATTTTGTCAATAAGCAAAAACGGGTAGCGGTGGGGGAGAATTTTCTGAATATCTATATTGTTTATCATGTTTTATACCTCTCTTTTTATAATGAATTTTTTTGACACTCCGAGCTTCGGTCGGATATGCGGAGCGTTTACACAATGCTTATACGGTGTACTGACGCGGAAAAGAAGCAAGCAGAACACTTCCTGCGCGGTGAAGGTGTATTGTTATACTCCGAACCATACATGCAGAGCGTTTGCGCAATGCTTATACGGTGTACTGACGCGGAAAAGAAGCAAGCAGAACACTTCCTGCGCGGTGAAGGTGTATTGTTATACTCCGAACTGCGCATGGGAGCGTTTCTGCGCCGCTTATTTTCCGCGTCAGTCCCGGATGTAGGCTTTTTTGTGATATATATGAGTCGGGTCTGTTGCCGTATCAATGGCATCAAGCGCAATGCCGGCCCCCTTTGCAACGCAGTCAACGGGATTTTCGGCAATGGTGCATTTCACGCCGGCGGCTTCGGAAATTTTCACATCAAGTCCGTATATGAGCGAGCCGCCGCCCGTCATGATTATTCCGTCCTCTATAATATCACCATGAAGCTCGGGCGGAGTTTCTTCAAAAACCTCACGTACACGCTCGCATATGTTGAAAACATATTCTTCATATGTGCGGCAGATTCCGCTTGATGAAACTATTACGCCCATCGGAAGTCCCGACGACATGCTCAGTCCCTTGGCTTCGCTTACAAGCTCCTTTTCGCGCGGAATAACACCGCCTATTTCTCTTTTCAGACGTTCGGCGGTTCTCGGACCTATTATAAGTCCTTTTTCCTTTTTCATATATCTTTCCGTGGCTTCCGTAAATTCATCTCCGGCAATTTTCAGCGAACGGCTAACCACTATACCTCCGAGTGAAATAACCGCAATATCGGTTGTGCCGCCACCTATGTCAACCACCATTGTGCCATGCGCTCTTGAAATATCAAAGCCTGCACCCAAAGCAGCTGCAACGGGTTCTTCGATTATATATATGTCCTTTGCTCCGGCATCGCGCGCCGCTTCTATTACCGCGCGCTGTTCAACGTCGGTTACTCCGCTCGGAACACACATCATAATTCGCGGTGCTCCGGCAACTCTGGAAAGTATTTTTCTAAGGAACAGACGAATCATTTCATGAGTAAGCGTAAGGCTTGAAATTACTCCGTCGGTAAGCGGACGAACCGCTTTGATATTCGGAGGAGTTCTGCCAAGCATTTCAAGCGCATTAATGCCGACTCCGCATATTTCATTTGTATCGGTGTTTACGGCTATAACAGACGGCTCCCGTAAAACGATACCCCTGTTTTTAATATACACCTGAACGGTTGCCGTTCCGAGGTCTATGCTTATATCGTTACCAAACATTTAAAAATCTCCTGCTTTATATCCTGTGTGTAGGATACACTAAAAATCTCAATATTATTATATATAAAAAATATCGTAACGTCAAGTATATGCGAAAAAAAAGCTCCGATATAACTAAAATTTCCGTCAAACTCTTTACAAAATCAAAAAAAAAATGTATAATAAAAGAAATATATAATAGGAGACTTATGCGAATGGGATTGTTAACAGCATTATTTTCAAATATAACGAGTTTTATTATACTTCTGCCCATAAGGCTTATTGCCATTATAGGTCATGAACTGGGACATGCGTGGGTGTCGACAAAGCTGGGTGATCCTACACCAAGAAACACCGGCAGACTGACGCTCAATCCGCTTGCTCATCTTGATTTGTACGGAACGCTGCTTATGCTTTTAACGGGTTTTGGCTGGGCAAAGCCTGTCATGATAAACCCGATGTATTATAAGGACAGGAAAAAAGGTACGGCGCTTGTGTCATTTGCGGGACCGTTTGCAAATTTCCTCATGGCAGTGGCAGGTATGCTGATTTATGCGGCGGCAATTGTACTGCACGCAAAAACAGGCATGGCTTTGTCGGTGTTCAGAATTATAGAGAATATTGCACAGTCATTTGTTTTGACAAATCTTTGCTTTATGGTGTTTAACCTGATACCGATACCGCCGCTTGACGGCTCAAAAATTCTGGGACTTTTTCTGCCCGACCGCGCATACTACACAATGCTTCAATATGAACGCTGGTCAATGCTGCTGATTATGGCGCTGTCGCTTACGGGAGCGTTCGGCTCGATTATCGGACGCGGTGTCAATGTTGTTTTCAATCTGATAGCCTCGCCGATAAATCATTTGTTGAATATGATAATATAGGAAGCGGAATATGGAAAGTATACTTTACAAACTGGAAAATTTTGAAGGGCCGCTCGACCTTTTGCTGACATTGATACAGAAGAATAAGGTCAGTATTTATGATATACCGATTGTTGAAATTACCGACCAGTATCTTGAGGCAATAGATGGGATAGAGGAATCCTCACTCGATAACACCGGGGATTTTATAGTCATGGCGGCGCAGCTGCTGTATATAAAATCAAAAATGCTTCTTCCTAAAAATGAGGAGGAAGAGGAGGAAGATCCGAGAGAGGAGCTGGCACAAAGACTGCTTGAATATCAGAAATATAAGGAAGCCTCCAAGGAACTGAGGAAAAGCGAATTTTCATCAAAGTACATGGTGTTCAGAGACGAGGAGGAAATAAAGTTTCCGATACCCGAATATAACAGACATCATGAGGTTTCGGCGCTGATTGATGCGTTTAATTCAATTCTCGCACGGCGCATACGTAAGGAAAAGCCGACAAAACGTGCGTTTACGGGAATTGTCGGCAGGGAAAAGGTGAGCGTGGACGATATGGTGGAAAAAATCTGTAAAAGACTTCACAAAAGCGGCAGGATACAGTTTAAATTGCTGTTCCGCGAGGAGGACTCAAAGCCGGAGCTTATAGCAACGTTTCTGGCGGTGCTTGAAATGATAAAGCTTAACCGCCTGTATGCCGATTATAATGAAAACACTAAGGATTTTGTTTTGTTTTCAAGGAAAGCGGAGAGGGTAAATGGTTAATATAAAATATGCGATAGAGGGTATTCTTTTTGCGGCGGGAGAGCCTGTCAAGGCGGCAAAGCTTGCCGTTGTACTTGATGCGGGCGTGGACGAGATAAAGAAAGCCGTTGCGGAGCTGAAAGAAGAATACGACGAAAATAAGCGCGGATTTAATATAATAGATATAATGGACGGTTACCAGATTTGCTCACGTCCGGAATATTATGCATACATTCAGGAAATACTGGGAGAGCAGAGAAATCAGCCGCTGTCAAATGCGGCAATGGAGGCGCTTGCCATTATAGCTTATAAGCAGCCGATTACCAGAGGTCAGATTGAGCATATAAGAGGAGTAAATTCCGACGGCTGCGTAAACAGACTCTATGAGCGGGGACTGATAGATGAAGCAGGCAGACTTGATGCACCGGGACGGCCGATATTATACGTTACAACGGACACATTCCTAAGATGCTTCGGACTTTCGTCACCGTCAGAGCTGCCGCCGGTAAATCTGGAAAAATTGGGAATAAGCGAGCCGGCGCAGGGCGAGCAGCAGACCTTGTTTGATGCCGCGGAGGAAAAAATGGCGGAAAGCGACTCGGAAAGTATGCCGGATACGGAGGTGTAAAGCATTATGACGGCTGTGTATATAATTATGATGATAGCAGCTGTTGTTATGCTTTTGCTGATTATTCCGATAAATATTATTGCTGATTTTTCGTATAAATCCGAAAATAATACGTTATATGTGAAATTTTTGTTTTTTAAGCTTAAGCTTTATCCGAAGATTAGGGAAGAGGGGGAAACACTTGAAAAGGATTATGAGGAACACCCCGAAAAAACAGATAAAAAGGCTGCGGATATATTAAGTGTGCTTAAAAGCTCAAAAAAGCTTTATGCAAAGCTTAAAAATGACATAAAAAAGCTGCTTGACTATGTTTTTGAGCATGCAATTACAATTAAGCATGTAAATATATCGGCAGTTATCGGCACGGGTGACGCAATGTATACCGGGATAAGCACGGGCGCGGCAAATGCCGCGGTGTACGGTGCGTTGGGCGCATCTTCTGCTAAGATGAAAATAAAAAAGTATCATGTCGATATAAAGCCCGAGTTTGACAGGGCATATCTCGCCGCCGGGATATATGCAAGGGTATATACACGTATTTTTTATGTGTTCGGTATTGCCGTGCGGCTGATAAGGCTTTACATGATATACAGAAAAATCAATAAATCCGAATAGATTTTGTGTGCCTTGCGGCACGGAAAGGAACGGTTGTGAAAATGAGCAATCCTGTTAGTGAAATGATGGCGGAGGCTGTCAAAAGTATAAAGGGACTTATAGACGTCAATACTGTTGTGGGCGAGCCTGTAACCGCTCCGGACGGTACGGTTTTGATTCCGATTTCAAAGGTGTCGTTCGGTTTCGGCGGAGGGGGAAGTGAATTTTCTTCCAAAACCTCGGGACAGAATAATATGTTCGGCGGCGGAATGGGCGGCGGTGCGTCCGTAAAGGCGGAGGCATTTTTGGTAATATCCAACGGAAACGTAAGGATTGTGCCGATAGACGGAGGAAGCTCGCCGGTGGACAAGCTGATAGACCTGATACCGGGTGCAGTGGACAAAATAAACGGATTTTTTAAAAAGAATAAATCGGATAATGATACGCAGGATACGGGAGATACGGAATGAGTATAACCACAAGAGACAAAATTTTATCAAAGGTAACGAAACCGACACGCTACACGGGCGGTGAGCTTAATGCCGTGCTGAAAAATCCGGATGATGTTGATGTAAGATTCGGCTTTTGCTTTTCGGATACGTATGAAATAGCCATGTCACATCTGGGCTTAAAAATTCTGTATCATACGCTCAACAACAGAGAAGATACATTTTGCGAACGTGTTTTTACTCCGTGGATTGACATGGAGGAGGAAATGAAAAAACACGGTATGAAGCTTTTTGCGCTTGAAACGGGTGATGAAATAACGCATTTTGACATGCTGGGTTTTACGCTGCAGTATGAGCTCAGCTATTCAAATATAGTGCATATGCTTAATATGGCGGAAATTCCCGTTATGCAGAGCGACAGAGACGAAAGCTATCCCATAATATGTGCCGGAGGTCCGTGTGCATATAACTGCGAGCCTGTGGCGGATATTTTTGATTTTGTAATGCTCGGCGAGGGCGAAGAGATGATTCACGAGGTTGTGGACGAGTATGTTCGCTGGAAAAAGAGCGGCAAGAAAGATAAAAAGGCTTATCTTGAAGCCATTGCCGAAATAGAGGGTGTGTATGTTCCGTCATTTTACGATATTGAATATAATGAGGACGATACGATTAAAAGCATAACACCGAATAATCCTCATGCAAAGGAAAAGGTCAGAAAGCGGATAATGAAAGACTTTGACAAGACCTATGCCCCCGATACGATTATAGTACCGTTCGGCGAGGTGGTGCATGACAGGGTAATGCTGGAGGTTATGCGCGGCTGTTTAAGAGGATGCCGTTTCTGCCAGGCAGGATATATCTACAGACCGTTAAGAGAAAGAAAACCCGATACACTGCTTTCGCTTGCCGACAGCCTGCTTTCGTGCAGCGGCTATGATGAAATATCGCTGTCATCATTATCGACAAGCGATTTCAGCGGACTGCGCGATTTGACAGACGGACTGCTCAATATTACCGAAAAACAGAAAATAGGACTGTCGCTGCCGTCTTTGAGAATAGACAATTTTTCTCTGGAACTTATGGAAAAGGTGCAGAAAGTCCGCAAAACGGGAATTACCTTTGCGCCGGAGGCAGGAACACAGAGACTGCGCGATGTTATAAATAAGAATATCACGGAGGAAAATATCATGAAATCGACAGCTATGTTGTTTGCCGGCGGCTGGACGAGCGTAAAGCTGTATTTTATGATAGGACTTCCGACCGAAACGATGGAGGACGTAAAAGGAATAGCGGAGCTTGCCGGAAAAGTGCTTGATGTATATTTTGCAATTCCAAAGGAGGAACGCGCGAAGAACATCAATATCACCGTAAGCACCTCAAGCTTTGTACCAAAGCCGTTTACCGCATTTCAGTGGGAACCGCAGGACAGCCGTGAAATGATAATAGAAAAGCAGAATACGCTGAAGCATGCAATAACATCAAAGCGTATAAAATACAGCTGGCATGACAATAAAACAAGTACACTGGAGGGCATATTTGCAAGAGGTGACAGACGCTTGTGCAAGGTTATAGTGCGCGCTGTGGAAAAAGGCTGCAAGTTCGACGGCTGGAGCGATTGCTTCCGATACGATTTGTGGATGGAGACATTTGATGAACTGGGAATAAATCCCGGATTTTATAATGCGCGCCGCCGTGAATTTACGGAAATTCTGCCGTGGGATCATATAGATATAGGGGTTACAAAGGATTTCTTTATAAGAGAATGTAAAAAGGCATATAATGAGGAAACAACTCCGAACTGCCGTGAAAAATGTGCCGGCTGCGGTGCTGCAAGCTTTAAGACGGGGGTATGTTATGAGTAACTATATTATTAAATACGGACGTGATGACCGTGTAAAATACATATCTCATCTGGATTTTATGCGCTGCTTTCACCGCGCGGTAAGGCGTTCGCCGCTGCAGTTTGAATTTTCGCACGGCTTTAATCCTCACCCGATTATGACGGTTGCACAGCCGCTGTCTGTCGGTGTCACTTCGGAATGTGAGTATATGAAAGTCGGATTTGACGGTGATTATGCGGATAATTATGTGGTTGATATGCTGAATGGTGCAATGCCCCCGGGATTTTATGTGTATGCGGCAAAGCGTGTTGAGGGCAAGGAGCTTGACATAACAAAGCTTGACCGTGCCGTTTATATAACGGAAATGGAATATACGGGCGATTTCGATGCCGATGAGTTTATGAAAAACACAGAACTGAAGGTCATGAAAAAATCCAAAAGCGGTGTTAAGGAAAGTGATATAAGACCGTATATTTATTATATTAAGGAGCTGTCGCGCACTGACGGTGTGCTGACTCTTGAAATGTGTATTTCGGTGGGCAGCACATATAATCTGAAGCCCGAAAGCGTTGCGGATGCAATGGAAAAATACTGCGGTGACTTTCATCGAGGCTTTATGAATGTACACCGCAAGAAAATGATGTGCGGTGATAAGGAATATCTGTAAAAAAGCTTAAAATGCGCAGAAATCTTCGTATTCGGAGGTTTCTGTTTTTTTTGTGTAATAAATGTGCTTTGGCACATTATAAAAAATGAATTTTTGTGTCGAAACAACAAATTACAAAAAAAGGTGTTGACTTTTTAAAAATCAGAGTGTATTATAACAGCATATTAAAGATAAATTAAATATTGATTGGAAAAAGAGCAGGCAAAGACGTCTATTAAACAGATGCTTTGCCTGCTTTTTGTATTAAGTACGGAAAGGATTGATCAGTATGCCAAACATCACAAATACGGAAATAATGCTCAGAGATATAGGCATGGTATATCGGACGAATGACGGCAGAGATGTTACGGCACTCACGGGAGTTACGCTGGATATTGAAAAAGGAGAGTTTGTTTCTCTGGTAGGTCCGTCGGGATGCGGTAAAACAACGCTGCTTCGTATAATAGCCGATTTGCTGCAGCCGACATCGGGCGACATAAAAATCGCAGGTGAGACTCCGAGAGAAGCAAGACTTAAAAGAAGATACGGCATAGTTTTTCAGAATGCCGTGCTTTACGAATGGCGGACGGTAAAGAAAAATATAATGATGCCGCTTGAAATAATGCATGTTCCGCTTAAGGAAAGAGAAGAACGTGCAATGAAAATGCTGGAGCTTGTGGGACTTACCGAATTTGCAAATCATTATCCGAACCAGCTTTCGGGAGGTATGCAGCAAAGAGTGGGAATTGCAAGAGCGCTTGCAATTCAGCCCGAAATACTGCTTATGGACGAGCCGTTTTCGGCGCTTGATGAATTTACAAGAGAAAAGCTGCATGTTGATTTGCTGAAAATATGGAGGAAAACAAATAAGACAATCATCTTTGTAACGCATAATATTCAGGAATCGGTATTTCTTTCGGATAAGGTTTGCGTGTTATCACCGCATCCGGGCAGACTTTCGGCGGTTGTTGATATTACACTGCCGCGGCCGAGAACAATGGAAATGAAAAGTACTCCGGAGTTTACCGAGCTTGTTGCAAAGGTAAGAAACAGCTTTGAGGGAGTATAGCTTTTGAGAAAGGAGCGGTTTGAAAATGGGAAGATTAAAAAGGCTTATGAATAAAAAATATTTTGTAACCGTCCTGTGGATAGTTATAATAGCGGCAATATGGGAGGCATGTGCGTTTTGTGTTGCGGCAACAAAGAGAACCCCCGAAAATATACTTCCGCATCTTTCGGGAATTGTTGAGTCGGTAATAAGCAAACGGACAATAAACGGAGGTCAGACCGCAGCACAGATGGTCATGGTAAATGCTTCCGCAACCTTGTCAAGAGCGGCAATAGGTTATCTGTTCGGAGTTGTATGCGGCTTTGTGCTGGCGCTGCTGATGAGCCTTGTCAAGCCGATTGAGAAAATCGCGTTTCCGTATCTGATGCTTATACAGATGATACCGATTTTGGGTATGGCACCGATTATTAATGCACTTACAGGTGATATTACGAAAAGCCGTATTATAATTGCAGCGATTCTGACGTTTTACCCGGTAGCGACAAACACATTGGCAGGCTTTAAGGCGGTACAAAAGGAAAAGCACGAGCTGATGTATTCATATGCGGCGAATAAGCTTCAGATATACATAAAAACGATGATTCCGTCATGTATTCCGTATTTTTTTCACGGGATTTAAAATATCCGCACCTATGGCAATAACCGCATCGATACTTGTAGACACGCTCCAGGGGGGAATAGGACTCGGCTGCTTGCTGTCGCAGGCACTAAAAGGAGCAATGACTCGTTACGTATTCTGGCAGATTGTATTTTTCAGTGCCATAATCGGTATATTAAGCTTTTCGGTTATGGGATTTTTGGAATATTTGCTCTGTCCGTATAAGAGGACATCAAAAAATGCAAAGGAGTGAGCAAAATGACAAAAAAGAAAATAAGCTTTGATTCGGTAACATCGGTTGTATATCCTCTGCTGTTCGGGGCTTTGATTGTATTTATGTGGCAGAACGGAATACTTCATAAGCTGCTTAATACCGATGAATATATTTTGCTGTATCCGACGAGGATTTTCATGATTATTGCAGATAATTTCGATAAAATTATGGAAAATGTGTATGCATCGCTGCTTGTTATAATTGTCGGACTGATTTTAGGCTCAATTCTCGGCTATGCCGCAGCGGTATGTGCAACAATCTCACCGCGTTTCGGTAAAGGCGGACTGACCGTGATTTCGGCTTTTAATGCGATTCCTATAGTTGCAATGGCGCCGGTTATCATGAACTGGACAAAGGAGGTAAGCCCGGAGGCATCGGTCAGAAGTACCGTGGCAAAAATAATTGTTGTAACTCTTATGAGTATGGCTTCCATGAGTATAAATGCACACAGAGGTCTGACAGAGCTGAAACCGTTTTCGCTGGACCTTATGAAATCATATGCGGCGAATAAACGGACTGTGTTTTTTAAGCTGAGAATGCCGAACAGTATTCCGTATATATTCACATCGCTTAAGGTAAGCGTTCCGGCAAGCGTAATAACGGCGCTGGTAAGTGAGTACTTTGCGGAATACAGAGCCGGGGTGGGCAGGCAGATAAGGGAAAACATCCTTATTGCTCAGTACGCATCGGCATGGGCATACATAGCGGTTGCCTGTATTATAGGTATAGTATTGTTTGCGCTGCTTCTGGCGGCAGAAAGTGTATTTTTGCGGAAAAGAAAATTTTAAGCTTTTCCGATTAAAATAAATATTAATTAAGAAAGAGGGATTTACTATGAAATTCAGAAAATTAACGGTATTGTTTACGGCGGTGTCTTTGGCGGCTATGTTTACGGGCTGTGGCTCAAAGACCGAAAAGGCGGCAGACGGCACATCAAAGGAAAAGACGGAGATGACCGATGAAGAAAGAATCGTTGCCGCAGCAAAGGACGGCAAGGTAGGTAACTGGGGACTCGGAAACGAGTATGAAATCCAGGCATTACTGACAAAATACGGTCAGAGTACGGATTATCTTGTTCAATCCTTCGATATGGACGGATTTGATGACGGCTCAATAACTCTTGCGTCAGCCATGACATATAACGAGCTGGGACTGGTTGTCAACGATTATGAGGGCGGCTACGGCTACGGCGATACCGTAGATACTATTGACATGAACGATCAGGGTGTCGCCATGCTGGAGGATAATATATTCTGTACAAAGGAATTTGCAAAGAATAATCCGAATACGGTAAAAGCATTTTTGTCGGCATCATTAAAAGGCTGGGAATATGCCTGTGAAAACCCCGATGAGGCTGCAAAAATAGTATTTGAGGCAGGTTCTTCGGTATCGTCGGATCATCAGGCGTATATGGCAAAGGAAGTAGCAAAGCTTATAACGACAGATACAAAGGGAAATGCGGTATCCGATTACGGAAATATGGACGAAGCTGCAATGCAGCAGACTCTGGAGCTTGCGAAAAAATATATTAAGCTTGACGATGCTGCGGCTGCAGGAAAGCTTGCAAGCCTGACTCTTGATGACATCAGAGATACATCTTATCTTTCGGGAGCAAAGAGTGCCGATTTCGGAGCACCAGAAAAGAGCAAGGTTTCTATTCAGCTTAAATGGCTGCCGCAGGCACAGTTTATGGGTTACTTTGTTGCAAAGGCAAAGGGATATTATGATGAGGTCGGACTCGATGTTGATATTGTATCGGGCGGCGGAGACATAGGTGAGACAACAGCTGTAAATAACGGAACGGTTGATTTCGGTGTAACATGGGTTTCAAATCTGATTTCGGCAAATGCAGGCGGTATGGATTTGCTGGAAATTGCACAGATTTATCAGAGATCGGGTTTGGTACTCGTTTATAAGAAGTAATTGTTTTTCAAAGAGAGGAGCGTTAGTATGGATTTACTTATTAAAAACGGAACCGTGGTAAACGGCTCGGAAAGCTTTAAGGCGGATGTTGCTGTTTGCGGCGGTAAAATAACACAGATAGGCGAAAATATAACCGAAACAAATGCTGCAAAGGTTATAGATGCATCGGGCAGACTTGTACTGCCCGGTGCGATAGATGCACATACTCATTTGGCTATGCCGTTCGGCGGCACGGTTTCATCGGACGATTATTTCGCCGGTACAAGAGCGGCGGCATGCGGCGGTACGACAACGGTGTTTGATTTTGTATTGCAGGATTTCGGAGAAACGATGCTTGATGCGGTTAAGCGCAGAGATGCAATGTGTGCTCCCGTTGCGGCTGTCGATTATTCATATCATGTGGCGGTAAAGGATGTAAGCGGTGATTTGCTTGGCTCGATTGAAGAAGCGGTTAAATTCGGAGTTCCGTCATTCAAGGTATTTATGGTGTATGATTTCGGAGTTACGGACGGCGTGTTTTATAAGGTGCTTAAAAAAGCGAAAGAATGCGGTGCATTGATAGAGGTGCATGCCGAAAACAATGAAATGGTAAATACGCTTACACAGCAATATTTAAGCGAGGGAAAAACAAGTGCATGGTATCATTATATGTCGCGTCCAGAATTTGTCGAGGCGGAGGCGGATATACGTGCAATTCAGTGGGCAAAAGCGCTTGACGCTCCGCTTTATATAGTACACTTGGCAAACAAGGACGGCGTTAAGGCAGTAACCAAGGCAAAGGATGAGGGATATAAGATATATGCCGAAACCTGTCCGCAGTATCTGGAATTTACCTGTGATGTTTATAAGCGTGAGGACGGACGCAACTTTGTATGCTCACCGCCGATGAAAGGCGAAGAAAGCAGAAAAACGCTTTGGGAAGCAATAAACCGCGGAGATATAGACACGATAGCTACGGATCATTGCCCGTTCCGGACATATGAAAAGGACTGGGGCAAGGATGATTTTACAAAGATACCGAACGGCTGTGCAGGAATTGAAAATATGTATCCGTACATGCTTTCGGCGGCGAATGAGGGTAAAATCACATACGAAAAAGCGGTTGAGCTTTGTTCGGCAAACCCGGCAAAGATATTCGGCTGTAAAAATAAGGGCAGTATAGCGGTAGGCAAGGATGCGGACATTGTAATATATAATCCCGATACGGAATTTACAATTACAAATGAGAAGATGCATTCGGACTGCGACCATACAATATGGGAGGGCATAAAGCTTAAAGGCTATCCCGAGCAGACCTATTCAAGAGGAAGGCTTGTATATGACAAGGGCGAATTTGTAGGTGAAAAAGGCTGGGGAAAGCTTGTGAAATGTTCTCTCTGACATAGAAAAGAGATGATTTGAATGAAGATAAACGAAGAAGCGGCAAGATGTATGCTTTGTGCATCGCCAAAATGCAGCAAAGCATGTCCGAAAAAGCTTGATCCGGCAAGAATGCTGCGCGCGGTGCGTTATGAAAACAGCGAATGTGCGGCAGAATTTATTGCTCTCGGCTGTAAAAACGTTCAGGTAACAACAGCCGTTATGCAGTACGGGTACAGGATTATAGATGATTTGGTATCAGGGCTTAAAGCGTACATGAAACGCAAAAACATAGCAGAGCTTAATGCCCTTGCGGGAAGTGCGCTTAAAAGCATTGTGCCGCCGGAGGAGCTTGACCGCAGCACCGTTACATACCCGGTGTTTAAGCGCGATAAATGTATCGGCTGCGGACGCTGTTATATATCCTGCCGTGACGGCGGTCATCAGGCAATATGCTTTGATGATGCCGGAAAACCGGCGCTTAACGGCTCAAAATGTGTCGGCTGTCATTTATGCTCGCTGATTTGCCCGGTTAATGCAATAGGAAAGTCAAAACGTGTATTAAAAAAATGATTTGAGGGGAGGAATTTTGTATGTCGATTATGCTCAGACAGCTTTGCAGCGATACCGAAACAAAGTATAGTCTTAAACTGATAGCAGGCAAAGGCGGTATGGATAACACCGTAAGGTGGGTTCATATGGTAGAGGACAGGCAGGTCCCCGATTTCCTGCACGGAAATGAGCTGATATTTACTACCGGTATAGGTCATGTCGGAAAGGATCCTCTGCTGGAGTTTGTAAAAAGACTCAGAAAGCATAATGCCGCAGGTGTGGTTGTAAATATAGGTCCGTATCTCTCGGATGTACCTAAAGAGGTCATTGAATATTGTGACAGCGAAAGCTTCCCTCTTTTTACTTTACCGTGGAACGTTTATATAATTGATATAACATATGATTTCTGCCGGAGAATTATAGAAAATGAAAAGCTGGAGACAACAGCGGCGGAGGCATTTAAAAATCTGATACTTTATCCCGAGCAGGGTAAAAAATACGTTCCGTTTCTGGAGCAGCAGGGCTTCGGAAAAACGGTGGAATACAGGGTGTTTACGCTCAGATTTTTCGGAGGCGGAAAAAATATTACCGAACAGCTTGAACGCGGCAGCCATATAAAGCTGTGGAATATTCTTGCCAAGTCGCATGCGTATCCGTCCGCAATGTTTATGCTGAACAACAGCCTGACCGTTATACGGCAGGACATGAGCGATAAGTCGGTAAAAAAGATTACCGATATGCTTGATGCCATTGCGGAGCGGAAAAACATGAAATATATCATGGGAATATCGGCACAGCACCGAGGGTACACCTCCGTTCCGAGACTTCTTGAAGAAGCGGAGTCGGCAAGAAAGGCCGCATCGGCGGACGGCAAAAGCTATGAGCTTTATGCCGGTGGGAATAAACAAAATCATATTCGGTGTCGGCGATACGCGTATTTTAAAGGAATTTGAACAGGAAAACCTGAAAGATATTATAAGCTATGATGCCGAATATAAAACCGATTATGCCGATATTTTGTATAAATATCTTGAAAACGACGGATCGGTTATGGCAGTTGCCGAGGAATGCGGTCTGCACAGAAATACGGTAAATGCAAAGATAAAGGCGGTTAAGTCACTGTTCGGCATAGAGCTTACCGGGAAAAAGAAAATGGAGCTTATGCTTGCATTTAAAATAAAGAATAATTTGGATAAAATGAACGGAGGAAACAGCAATGAATGAAAAAGCAACGGAAATCAAAAAAATCATACCACGTATAATTTGCAGTCGTGGTCTAAACAGAAAGGCTTGAATCCTATTCCGATAGAACGCGCCGAGGGAATATACATGTGGGATTTTGACGGTAACAGATATACCGATATGTCCTCGCAGCTTGTAAACCTTAATGTCGGTCACGGAAACAGACAGATTATAGATGCAATAAAGGAGCAGGCTGAAAAGTACTGTTATATTTCACCGGCATACGGCTCCGAGCCGCGGGGTGAGCTGGCAAAAATGATTATCGAAAGAATGCTGGATAATATGGGGAAGGTGTTCTTTACAAACGGCGGAGCTGACGCTAACGAAAATGCGGTGAAAATTGCAAGAATGTACACAGGCAGACAAAAGGTATTTTCAAGATACAGAAGCTATCACGGCTCTACCTACGGTGCGGGAATCTGACGGGTGAACCGCGGAGGTATCCGCTTGAACCGGGAGCACCGGGCTTTGTAAAGTTTTTTGATCCGTATCTTTACCGCGAAAAAATTAAATTTGCTTCGGAGGAGGAAGCAGGAGAGTATTATGTTTCAAAGCTTCGCGAGCAGATTATATATGAAGGTGCCGGTAATGTTGCCGCAATAGTAATGGAAACAATAACGGGTTCAAACGGTGTTATCATTCCACCGAAAGGATATTTGAGAGGTGTAAGAAAAATATGTGATGAATTCGGTATTGTGATGATATGTGACGAGGTAATGGCAGGCTTCGGAAGAACGGGAAAAATGTTTGCATTTGAGAATTTTGATGTGAAGCCGGATATTGTATCGTTTGCGAAAGGTGTAACGTGCGGATATGTTCAGCTGGGCGGAGTATGCGTAAGCAAGGAAATTGCGGAATATTTCGACGATCATCTGCTTTCGTGCGGACTTACATACAGCGGACACCCATTAGCATGTGCGGCAGGTGTTGCGTGTCTGAAATATTATGATGATGTCAATATACTCGATAATGTAAATGCATCGGGAAAAGTATTGGGTGAAGAGCTGGAAGCTCTTAAATCAAAGTATGAAATTGTCGGAGATGTGCGCTATATCGGATTGTTTTCCGCAATTGAGCTTGTGCGTGACCGTGAAACTAAGGAGCCGCTTGTGGAATACGGAAAGGATCCGGCAGGAATAATGAAATCCATAATAGGAAAGCTTGCACAAAAGGGATTTATGACATACTCGCATGAAAACATGATTTTGATTTGTCCGCCGCTTATCATTACTCCCGAACAGGTCAGAGAGGAAATGAAAAAGGTTGACGAGGTAATAAGTAAGATAAACGGAATTTATTGATATATTCAGGGGAGGTGCAGGTTATGCCGGAGCATTATAAAAACGTACAAACGGGAAAGCTCTCCGACTATATAACTCCCGGCAGCTTCCGAACGATAAGTGATGAGATGCGGAGTATTCCGATGGGTATTTCGGAATTTGCGGTAGAGATACATCTGAAACAAAAAATAAAGAGCAGATTAAGCTTTAAAACTCCGTGGGACGGAGTGTTGTACGGCTGTGCAAGAGGCAAATCGGAGCTTAAGAAAAAACTGGAACTGAGCTCGGATATACACACGGCATATCTGATTGACTGGGACGATAAATTCCTGTTTTTGCTTGAACTTGAAAATTCGGCGGAACGGCCGGTTGTGTATGTGAAAAGCACAGATATTGCAGACCTTTTGGAAAATTGCCGGCGGATTGCCGGACAGGAAAGTGACAAAGGAAAGGAATGATAATTTATGTATGAATGCAGTTTGGAAAGAATGAAAGATAAAATAAAAACCTTCAGTAAATTCGGAGATGCGGGACATGGAGGAATTACACGATATTCGCTTTCTCCGGAGGCAATTATGGCAAGAAATGAATTTTTAAAGCGTATGAAAGCGATCGGTGCAAAAATCGAAACGGATGATGTGGCAAATATTTATGCCACACTTCCGGGCAGTGATCCCGACGCAAAGAGAATTGTAATGGCATCGCACGTGGACTCGGTTAAGAACGGCGGTAATTACGACGGAATTTTGGGTGTAATGTCGGCAATGGAGGTTTTGGAAACCGTTTATGAGAAAAAAATTCCGCATAAGCATCCTCTTACCGCTATGATATGGACAAACGAGGAAGGCTCGCTTTATCCGCCGGCAATGATGATTTCCGGTGTGGTATGCTATGATTATCTGCCGGAGGATATAAGACAGAAGTTCAGATATGAGGATATGATGGCTTCAAAAAGTATTCTCGATCCGACAAAAACCTTTGGAGAAGCTCTTGAAAAGTCAGGCTTTAAGGGGGATAAAAAATACAGATTTTCGCCGGACAGATATAAATATATGTTCGAAACGCACATTGAACAGAGACCTATTCTGGAGGATAACGGCAATGATATAGGCGTGGTGGACTGCGTACTCGGCATGTTTAACTATCGTCTGAAGTTTTACGGACAGACAACTCATGCCGGAACATTCCCGATGCCAAAACGCCGGGACGCGTTTTATGCGGCAGCGCTGGCGCTTGATTATCTGCATACCGAAATCGACAAGCTTGGCATCAGCGATTTGGTTTATACAACAGGTGAGGTTATATGTCATCCCTGTGTTCATACATGCGTGCCGGACTATTTTGATTTTTCGTTTGATTCACGTCACGAAACCCCCGAGGTGCTTGAAAAGGTGCTTGCGATAGTTAAAAGCTGTGAAGATAAGGAGTGGGCAGGCTGTACCTGTAAAGCAGAGAAAGCATGGAACCGTGATACGGTTTATTGGGATAAAAAGCTTGTGGGATATGTCAAGGAGGCATGTGAAGAAGCAGGAATTAAGCATCAGTACATTCATTCGGGAGCGGGACATGATGCTCAGTTTGCTTCATACATGCTGCCTACAACAATGATTTTTGTACAATCGAAGGACGGACTTTCGCATTGCGAGCCGGAGTACTCGACTCCCGAGCATTGTACAGAGGGTGCCACCGTTATGCTGAATGCCGTTCTGAAAGCAGATGCGGAATAAGAGGTGAGCGTATGAGCAGAGAATTTTTAACTCCCGGGCGAATAGTAATGGGAAAGGGCGCTCTTGCCGACTCAATGGAATATATTGCATCAATGGGAAAAAAGGCACTTATCGTATCGGGTAAAATAGTATCAAAGCTTGATGTATTTAAGGAGCTTACAAGCAGTCTTTGCAAATACGGAGTCGGTTATGCCGTTTTTGACGGCATAACCGGCGAACCGACCGATGAGATGATAATTGCAGGCGAGGAGGTTTACCGTGAAAAAGGCTGTGATTTCCTGATAGGAATAGGCGGCGGAAGTCCGCTGGATGCGATAAAAGCGATTGCGGTTATCAACACCTGCAAAGGGAAGCTTTCGGATTATATGGGAAATGAAATAGACGGAAAATTCCCTCCGATGGCAGCGATTCCGACTACGGCGGGAACAGGCTCGGAGGCTACAAAGTTTACGGTAATTACCGATGCCGCGACTGATGTAAAGATGCTTTTAAAGGGAAAATCGCTTATTCCCGATATTGCGGTGGTTGATTTTGAAAATACAAAAAGTGCGCCGAAAAGCATAACCGCCTCAACGGGACTGGACGCATTGACTCATGCGGTGGAGGCATACACATCAAAGATGGCGCAGCCGCTGACGGACGCTCTTGCAATGTCGGCTGTAAAACGAATATTTCAATATCTGTCTGCCGCATACAAAGACGGAGATGACAGCCGTGCAAGAGAGGAAATGTCTGCGGCTGCGCTTGAAGCGGGAATATGCATAAACAACTCATCGGTTACGATAGTGCACGGAATGAGCCGTCCGATAGGCGCATTGTTCCATGTGCCGCACGGGCTGTCAAATGCTATGCTGCTTGAAAAGTGCATGGCATTTGCCGCGGACGGGGCAGCTGACAGATTTGCAAAGCTGGCAAGAGCAATCGGCAAAGCCGATGCTAATGACAGTGACCTTGAAGCTGCAGGAAAATTTGCAGACGCTTTAAAGGAAATATGTTCTGTGTGCGAGGTGCCGTCTGTCGAAGAATACGGCATAGACAAAACGGAATTTCTGAATGCCGTACCCAAAATGACACAGGACGCAATTGCAAGCGGAAGTCCTGCAAATACACGCAAAAAAGTTACTGCCGAGGATATAACGGCAATTTATAAAGAATTGATATAAGAAATACATTCCCCTGTATTTTTTCTGAGACTTCATAAAAATGCACAGAACGCATAAATCAATCTGCGCTGCTTTTCTGAAGTCCCGAGGGCATACGGCAAAATGGATTCATTTTGTCATATGCCCTGCTTTTTTGTATGCACAAAAAGAATATCATAATAAAGTAATCATATGAATAAATATAGGTGAAAAATCAAAGGGAGTGACTGATAATGCGTTTAAACGGGAAAAAAACAGTACTTATGATACTTCTTTCGGCAGCAGCGGGACTTCTTGCAGGTTCGATTCTGAAATTTACACCCGTCAGTACGGTTTTTAATCCGACGGAATTTACCGTTATTCTTGATGCGGGACACGGAGAGCCGGACGGCGGTGCGACGGGAGCGGCAGGGACGGTTGAAAAGGATATTAATCTTGCAATAACAAAAAAACTCAGAGAAGTATTTGAGGGAAAGGGAATACGTGTGATTATGACACGTGAAACAGACAGCGGCATACAGGACGGCGGAAGTACGATACGTGAAATGAAGCGTTCCGATATGAATAAGCGTCTGGATATTATGAAAAAAAGCAGAGCAGATTTGTTTTTGAGTATACATATGAATTATTTTCCGTCAAAGGAGGCTAACGGCTTAAGAGTGTTTTATGACAAAAATCATGAGGAGACGGAGGAGCTGGCAAAACAGATTCAGGATAAAATAGGCGAGGTGACCGGTGCGAAAACCTATGCGGTGAAAACAGCCGATCAAAATCTGTTTCTGATGAAAAATCCTCCGCTGCCGTCGGTGCTTGTGGAGTGCGGATTTCTGTCAAATCCCGAGGAGGAAAAAAAGCTTAATGATGAAGAATATCAGGCGAAAATTGCATGGGGGATTGCATATGCTGTTGAAAATTATTACAATTTAAACAAATGAATTATACAAAATAGTGAAAAAGCCACAAAAAAAACAGTTAAATTTCTAACAATCAAAAAAAATAAAAGAATGAATAATATTGACGAAACATGTGTTTTTGGTGTATAATAGATATTATCTGATAAACAAAAGACATAAATTGTTATGACTTTAGTCAAGAAAGGAAATGATTGAAATGAGCAGAGTGTATAACTTTTCCGCAGGTCCTTCAATGCTTCCGCTGGAAGTTTTGAAAAAAGCGCAGGAAGAAATGGTGGAATACGGTACAAGCGGAATGTCCGTTATGGAAATGAGTCATCGCTCAAAGGATTTTGACAATATTATAAAAGATGCAGAAAAGCTTGTACGCGAGCTGATGAATGTTCCCGATAACTATAAGGTAATGTTTCTGCAGGGAGGCGGTTCAACTCAGTTTGCAATGGTTCCGCTGAATCTTGCCGTTAAGCATAAGGCTGCCGACTATATTATTACCGGTCAGTGGGCAAAAAAGGCGGCAAGTGAGGCTGAAAAGTTTATAAAGGTAAACAGAGTTGCTTCATCGGCTGACAAGACTTTTTCATATATACCCAAGCCCGGCAAGGAAGCATTCTCAAGCAAGGATGATGTGGATTATTGTTATATATGCTATAACAATACAATTTACGGAACAAGATATACGGAGCTTCCGAAAACTGATGCGACACTTGTTGCCGATATTTCTTCAAATGCAATGTCCGAGGTAATCGATGTTTCAAAATTCGGACTGCTTTTTGCGGGTGCGCAGAAGAATCTCGGACCGGCAGGCGTTGTTCTGGTAATTGCAAGAGAGGATTTAATCGGCGAGCCTATGGATATTACTCCGACTATGCTTACGTATAAGACGCATGCGGATAATGATTCACTTTACAATACTCCTCCCACATATTCAATATATATCTTTAAGCTTGTAATGGAATGGATAAAGTCAAAGGGCGGCATTGCGGAGCTTCAGAAGCAGAATGAGAAGAAAGCAGCGCTTTTGTATGATTTCCTTGATAATTCAAAGATGTTTAAGGGAACCGTTGCCGTTGAGGACAGATCGCTTATGAATGTTCCGTTTGTAACAGGCAATGAAGAGCTGGATAAGAAATTTGTCGAAGAAGCAAAGGCGGCAGGACTCGTAAACCTCAAAGGTCACAGAACTGTCGGCGGAATGAGAGCATCCATATACAATGCTATGCCTGTTGAGGGTGTGCAGAAGCTGGTTGATTTCATGGCTGATTTTGAAAAGAAAAATTCGTAAAATCCGGGAATTGTGAGAAAGAGGTAAAGTACAATGTTTAATATTTTAACATTAAATAAGATTGCGCAGTGCGGTCTTGATAAGCTTGATGCCAATTATAATATTACGGACGATGCTTCGGCAGATGTTGACGGTATAATATTAAGAAGCTTTAAAATGCATGATATGGAATTGCCGGCATCACTGAAGGCTGTTGCAAGAGCCGGCGCGGGAACAAATAATATTCCTATAGATAAGTGTACCGAAAAGGGTATTGTGGTATTCAATACTCCGGGTGCGAATGCCAATGCGGTTAAGGAACTGGTTATTGCCGGTTTGATGCTTGCATCAAGAGATGTCATAGGCGGAAATGCGTGGGCAAATACGCTGACAGGTGATGATGTTGCAAAGCAGGTTGAAAAGGGCAAATCAAACTTTGCCGGAAATGAGATTTACGGCAAAACACTGGGTGTAATCGGTTTGGGTGCTATCGGTATACTGGTGGCAAATGCGGCACATGCTTTGGGTATGGACGTTATCGGTTATGATCCGTATCTCAGTGTAAACGGCGCTATTCAGCTTTCAAGACATGTAAAGTGCGTGAATGATCCAAAGCTTGTTTACGAAGCGGCAGATTATATCACATTGCATATACCGCTTATGGATTCGACTAAAAATACAATCAATGCGGAAACTATCGCAATGATGAAAGACGGAGTTAAAATTCTGAACTTTGCAAGAGGCGGTCTTGTTAATAATGCTGATATTAAGGCGGCATTAAAGAACGGTAAGGTAGGAAAGTATGTTGTTGATTTCCCCGATGCCGAAACAGTAAACTGCGAGGGAATAGTGGCTATTCCGCATCTCGGCGCATCTACGGAGGAATCGGAGGATAACTGTGCGGTTATGGCAGCCGAGGAAATTAAGGATTACCTTGAAAACGGAAATATACTTCATTCGGTAAATCTTCCCGATTGTTCGCTTCCGTTGAGTGAGGGCGGCAGAATTGCTGTAATACATAAGAATATTCCGAATGTAATCGCTAAATTCACGGAAGCGCTTGCAAGTGTGAATATTTCGGGCATGATAAACAAATCAAAGGGTGATATAGCATATTCACTCATAAACACCGACCATGAAATTCCCAAGGACGCGGCTGAAAAGCTGTCTGCAATGGACAGCGTGATTGCATTGCGCATCATAAAGTAAACATATTAGGGTATTATAAAAAGGGCTGAAATTTTCGTTTTCGGCTCTTTTTTGATGCGAAAGCGGCGAAAAAAAACGTACCGTTTGCGGCTGACGGCATGTTCTTTATGAACATGTTTTCCGGCGGATTGGTAATATGAGTGTTTACATTTCGGAGTTTTCGTGTTATAATATCTTTTGCATAACTTTAAGCCGCTTTGCGGCGGAAACGGAGATAAAAATGATAGTAGGAATAAATAAAGCCGTTCTTCATATTCTTGATGCGGTGTCGGGTGTAACCGTATATTCGGATACGGAGCTTGATGCCTCCGATGCGGCAATAAATAATTTTATATCACGCCATATTGAAAAGGTATATGACAGTGCTGCATTGCGCAGTGCCGAGTTTACATCGGGCAGCGGACTGAAATATCATATAAATGAATACCTTAACGGTGATAAGGATTTTGTGCAGCTGTCACAGGCGGTTGCCGAGCGTATGTATGAGGGGATTTCGGCATCGGAGGACCCGGAGTCATGCGATATTATAGTATGTGACTGTACCGCGAATGAAACACCGGTCATTGCGGTGCTGAAATGTGATAATAAAATCGGATATACACATCAGGTTATGAAAGAGGACGGGCATGTTAAAAACATGCTGATAAATCATTATGCAATTCTGCCGACAATATCGCAGAGAATAAGTGAGTGTGCATTTATAAATACAAATGATTTTTCCATAAAGTATGAGGGTAAAAAAAGAAAAATTGACGGTGAAGCAACGGATTTGATAGCCGATATTCTTTTGGAATGTGTGTTTGATATATCGCCGAGGGAAAGTATAAATGCCGTGAGCAAGATTGCCAAAAAAGTGACCGATGACAACGGCGGAGACAGTGTGGAAACAATTTCAAAGCTAAAGCAGTATGTGACGGAAAATGCTGTTGAAGAAGAATACATAGAGCCTAAAAAGATTGCTGAGGCAGTGTTTGACGGACGTCCCGTTATGCGAGATGAATTTATGGAAAAAATCAGCGAGGCAACCGTTCCGGAAAAGGTTGAGGTAAGCCCGTACATAACAAAGAAAATGAGCTCGAATGTAAAGCTTAAAACGGATATAGGTGTAGAGCTTTCGTTCCCGGCGGAGTATTACCGCGATAATGAGCATATTGAAATTATAAATAACGAGGACGGTACTCTTTCGATAAAGATAAATAACATAGGAGAGATTATAAATAAGTAATATGTGAATAAATATTAAATAATCTTGCTGTAAGGTTGAATTTTTTTGGAAATAGATATATAATAAGTATATGCGAGGAAAGGACTGTATATATGTTCGGCTATGTGAGCATCTGCCGCGAGGCTATGAGTGATGAAGATTACAGACTGTTTCAGTCATATTACTGCGGTTTATGCCGTGCAACGGGCAGATATGTTTCGCAATCGGCAAGAATGGGATTGAGCTATGATATAACCTTTCTGGCAATAGTGCTTTCCGCGGTTACCGAAGAAAGCTGTGAGCCGCATGACGGACGGTGTATGTTGCATCCGATGAAAAAACGCATGTTTTCGGACAGCGGAGAGGCTGTAAAATATGCGGCGGCGGTCGGGACGATGCTTACGTATCTGAAGCTTATAGATGATGTCAGAGATGATAAAAGCCTGAAAGCGGCGGCTGCATCGGTATTGTTTTTAAGGGGCGCAAGGAAGGCACGGAAGGAATACCCCGAATGTTATAACGGTACAGCGGAGTGTCTTAAACGGTTAACAAAGCTTGAAAATGAGAATTGCCCGGAAATTGACCGATGCGCGGACTGCTTTGCCGAAATTCTTAAAATATTGTTTGTGCCGGATTTTGTTCATGATGAAGAAACTCGGCGCATACTTGCATGGCTGGGGTATAATATAGGCAGATGGATATATGTTGCCGATGCTTACAATGATATTGACCGTGACAGGAAAAACGGAGCATACAATCCGTTTCTGGCAGCGGAATTTGAGGATTTTGAAGAGTACAAGGAAAGACTCCGCGCACAGCTTGAAATTTCACTGACATTTACTCTCGAAAGTGCGGCGGCAAGCTTTGAACTTCTAAAAACCCACAAAAACCGTTCGCTGATAGAACATATAATATACTGCGGTCTTAAAGCAAAACAAAATGCAGTGTTGAAAAAAACAGGAGAAGATAATGAATCCGTATGAAGTTTTGGGAGTCAGTCCCGATGCAGATGAAGAAACAATTAAAAAAGCATATCGCGATTTGATAAAAAAATATCACCCTGACAGATATATAAACAATCCGCTGGCAGATTTGGCGGCGGAAAAAACCAAGGAAATCAATAAAGCCTATGACATGATTATGAATAAGGGCGGAGGTCAGCGGCAAAACGGAACTCAGAGCAGCGGCGGCGGAGAATATTATCGGAGTGCCGGCGGCAATTCGGGGTTTGCGGCTGTTCGCAGTCTGATTTCGCAGAACAGAATTATGGAGGCAATGTCAGCACTTTCGGGATTGCCGAAGACAGCGGAATGGTATTATTTGAACGGAGTTATATGTATGCGCAGGGGCTGGTATGACCAGGCAGTAACAAGTCTGAAACAGGCATGCGCAATGGAGCCTGAGAATGTGGAATACCGTGCGGCATTGGAAAATGTAATTAATAGGAACACCACCTACAGAACAGGCCCCGTAACAGACACAGGATGCTATGTGTGTCCGTGCGACTGCTGCACAACTTTGGCTTGCCTTAATTGCTGCTGCTGAATTATAATGAAAGGATAACGGAATAATATGGAAGAAAAAAAGATTCATATAACGTCAATCGGCGGACAGGCGGTGATGGAGGGCGTAATGATGCGAGGCCCTCATAAGACAGTTGTAGCCGTGAGAAAACCTGACGGAGAAATCGAGAAAAAAATAGACGATAACGGCACAAAAAAGCGCAATGCTTTTTGCCGGCTGCCGATAGTAAGAGGCTGTATAAGCTTTTTTGACAGCCTTGTTATAGGAATGAAAGCGCTTATGTACAGTGCAAGCTTTGTCGACCTTGAGGAGGAAGAGGAAACCGAAAGCAAATTTGACAAATGGCTTGAAGATAAGCTTGGCGATAAACTGAAAGACGCAGTGATTTATTTTTCGGTAGTTGTTTCAATAATTTTCAGTGTGGGGCTGTTCATGCTGCTGCCGGCACTTCTTACCAAAGGAGTTGAGGCTCTGGGAGCAAAAGCGGCATTTTTAAAACCGATTACCGAGGCACATGTGTTTACCAGCCTGTTTGAGGGCGTAATCAGAATGGCAATCTTTTTGGGATATATGGCTTTGGTGTCTCAAATGAAGGATATAAAAAGAGTGTTTGAATATCACGGTGCGGAGCATAAGACAATAGCCTGCTATGAAGCCGGAGATGAGCTTACCGTTGAAAACGTGAAAAAATATACACGTTTTCATCCGAGATGCGGAACCAGTTTTTTGCTGTTTGTTATGATAATCAGTATACTTATATTTGCTCTTCTGCCGCGTTTTGACGGATTTTCGGGAATTGCGAGTACACTTTTGAGAATGGCATCGCGTTTGGCTTTGCTGCCCGTAGTGGCAGGACTGTCGTTTGAAGTGATAAAATGGGCAGGCAGAAGCAAGAATAAGTTTGTAGCTTTACTTTCAAAGCCGGGACTGTGGCTGCAAAAGCTTACCACGCGTGAGCCGGATGCATCTCAGATTGAGGTTGCTATCGAGTCAATAAAGCCATGTATTCCCGAAGATAAAGAGGACGATAAATGGTAATATTTCAGCTGTTTTCCGAAATCAGAAACAGTTTAACGGAAAATCCGGCATTTGAGGCACAGCAGATTATAATGTCGGCCGCGGGAATGAATAATACAGAGTTTGCCTTTCGGCTTAAAGACGAGGTGAGCGCAGACATATGCATTGCTGCGCGGAAAATGGCAAAAAGAAGGATAGCGGGCGAACCGCTTCAGTACATTGTGGGAAGTGCGGAGTTTATGGGACTCACGTTTCGGGTGAACAAAAATGTACTTATTCCGCGTGCCGATACCGAGACGCTGGTTGAAGAAGTCCTGCGGCTTGCGGACGGCAGAAAAGGTGATATGCTGGATATAGGCACAGGCTCGGGCTGTATCGGAATCAGCGCGGCACATTATAATCCCGGTTTGAATGTGACATTTCTTGATATAAGTGCGGAGGCACTTAAAACCGCAGAAGAAAATGCACGTATTAATAATGTGTGCGGAAAATTTATTAAAGCGGATATTTTAAAAGAAACGGTGACGGACAGATTTGATATTATAGTATCAAATCCGCCGTATATAAGACCAGATGTTATAGAAACACTGCAAAAAGAAGTAAAGGATTACGAACCGTACGGTGCTTTGTGCGGCGGAAAAGATGGGTTGGTGTTTTATCGGCGTATTGCCGAAACAGCGCCGTTGATGCTAAAAAAAGACGGAATACTTGCTTTTGAAATCGGATATGACCAGGCAGAAGAAGTAGTCCGGATAATGCATGATTTTTGCGATGTACACATAATTAAGGACTTGTGCGGAAATGACAGAGTTGTAACAGGAAAAAAAGCGGAACGATAGGGCGGCGGATATATACTTAACGATGAGATTTGTTAAGTACATATCCGCACTGATTTATATTATGTAATCTTCGGTAACGTCTCTGAAAGAAATCGGTGTCACTTCGTGCTTTGCAATGTATTTTAAAAAGTTTTCCGCATCGTGTTTTTTTGAAAATATGCCGTTAATCTGCTGTGTTTCGGAAAGCTGTCCGCTTTCGCTGCAATTGTGAAGCTTTCGGATTTTTACACCGTAGCTTTTCGAAGCAGGGGAAGTCCATTCGGTTATAAGATAATATTCCAATGTTATTTCGGGCATTTCCGACATGCTTGTTCTTGTGTATAAAGTTGTTTGATTCATAAAAAGATCCATCCCTTTCAAAATATATGATTGATATATTTTGAATTATACATGAGGTTTACATAAATGTCCACATTTTTCGTTCGCAAAAAATCGACAGTATGTTACATTTTTCACTATGTTTCAGCTGTCTTAAAGGGGATATTATGTAAACTTATGTTGCTTTAAAACGGATTTTGTCGTTTTATGACGTTTTGTGGGAGGCGAAAGTTTGCATACAGATGAAGCTTGGAAAAAAATGCATAAAAATCAAAAAACAGTCTGTAATATATCTTTTATGATACTTTTCTTGACACTAAGGATGTTTTGTTGTATAATATTCCTTATTAACAGAATATGTAGGTTGGAGGTTTGATGTTTGGTTTTTTCAAGCCCTGTATTTTTGTGTATGTTTTTGCCGCTGGTGCTGATTACATACAATCTTTCAAAGAATATAACATATAAAAATATATTACTTGTAATTGCATCTCTGTTATTTTATGCATGGG
>CAJKHT010000019.1 GCA_905199755.1 uncultured Eubacteriales bacterium
ACAAAGTGCCGAAAATAACGACTGTCGAAACGGCCACCGCTCCTTTCATTCGCACTTATCCTGGGACTTCTGATATGCAATATTATTTTAAAGCCATGTGTCGGCAGAATACGTCCGTTCGCGCTTAACGATGCCGTAAAGCTGCTTATTCCCGCTCCGACCGATCCGTCGTTTCCGTCAGGACATTCGCTTGCGTCATTTGCGGCGGCAACGGTCTTTTGGAAAAGATTTTCCAAAAAGATAAGCATACCTGTTTTGACGACCGCCGTTTTGATTGCATTTTCACGGCTTTATCTTTATGTGCATTTTCCAAGCGATGTTGCGGCAGGAATTATTATCGGTATTCTGTGCGGTGAAATATCAGTCAGACTGATAAATTATTTAGATAAGAAAAAACATTTACCAAAAACAAATTAGGTGTTTTTCTCTATCCATTCCGCCAAACGCCACATACCGTCTCTGCTGCCGGACAAATACAAAATGTCATCTTTCCCGAATACATATTCCGGCTTCACATGGTCAGTCACAGTACCGTTATTTTCTATTGCTATTATATTAATTCCGAAGCGCGAGCGGAAATCCGTTTCAACAACCGTTTTTCCGACAGCGCATGCCGGTACGCACAGCTTTGATATATTTATTTTTTCACTGAGCTGTATATAATCCAGTACCTCGGAATTTTCCAAACGGTTAGCCAGACGTTCCGCCATATCGCGCTCCGGATACACCACCTCCGCTCCGAGCTTTAAAAGTATTTCCCCATGCTCGGCGCTGTTTGCCTTTGCAATGACCTTCGGAAGTCCCATTGACACAAGATGCAGCGTTGTTAGTATTGACGTATCAAGATGACCGCCTATGCAGACCACCGCCACATCACAGTTTTGTATACCTGTTTCAATAAGCGTATTTTTGTCAAGATTGCGTACAACAAACACATTTTCTGTGTATTCGCGCATTTCACGCAGCTTTTCCTCGTCACTGTCTATTACAAGCAATTCTGCGCCCGATGCTGCCAAATCTTTTGCCAACGCGATACCGAACCGTCCCAAGCCGATTATACCGTATGTTGTTTTTTCGGATTTATTCTTCTTAAACATATTTTTTCCTTTCTATTATCAGCCTATCGCTATATCTCCGTCGGGATAACGCACTCTTTCCCCTTTTGAAAAATGCCAAAGTGTTGCAATGGTAAGAGGGCCGAGTCTGCCTATATACATTATTATAACGGAAAGTATCTTGCTCCCGACACACAGCTTTGACGTAATTCCCGTTGAAAGTCCGACGGTCGCAAAAGCGCTGATTACCTCGAACATAATATCCTCATAAGCAATATCCGGTTCAAGCACACACATAATGTATGTTCCCGCAATTATAACGCTCATTGCCATAAATGCTATTATTGCCGCCTTTCGGAATGCTTCTTTGGGAATCGAATAGTGAAATGCTTTTTCCGAATGATTTGTTGCGGCAGATTTTATGCCCTGCAGCAGCACAAAGAATGTACTTGTCTTTATACCTCCGCCCGTAGAGCCGGGCGATGCGCCTATAAACATAAGCACGGCAACGGTAATAAGTCCCGGTTTTGAAAAAGTACTCAGCGGATATGTTGAAAATCCGGCGGTTCTCGCCGATACACTGAAGAAAAAAGCGCCTAGCCATGTTACTTTTTCGGTCAGCTTTATCAGTATTGTTCCCGACGCAAGCAAAGCCGCACTGACCGACAAAACCACCTTTGAATGCATCGACAGCTTTTTCCACCTGAATTTTGTTTTCCCCATGTCGCATATTACCAGAAATCCGATACCTCCGAAGAAAATCAGAATACAGGTTACTATATTCAAAAACACATTATTCTGATACGGTATAAGATTCTGATTATTTCCGAGTATGTCAAATCCTGCATTGTTAAATGCCGCAATCGAGTGAAAAAAGCTTATTCCCAAAGCTTTCAGCCATGGATAATCACGCGAAAAAACACAAAAGCTTAACAGTGCGCCCATCGTCTCAAATGCCGCAGTCACCGCAAACACTCTGCGTATAAGCTTTACCAGTCCGTTTCCCGCGTCAACATTCATCGTTTCTCTTATAATCAGTCTGCCCTTTATATTGACTCGTTTTCCCATAACGAGTATTATCCCGGCTCCCATTGTTGTCACACCGAGTCCGCCTACCTGTATAAGCATGGCAAGAATGAACTGTCCCAATGCGGTAAAGGTATCTCCCGCATCTGCCGCTATAAGTCCCGTTACGCACACAGCGCTTGCTGAGGTATAAAGTGCATCGGTGTATGTCAGATTTGCACCGCTTTTTACACTGCACGGCAGCATAAGCAGCAGAGAACCTGTCAGAATAAGCAGCGCAAATCCCATTGCGATTATTCTTGCCGTTGACAGCTTTTTTATTATATTTATCATAGCTTTAAGCTTCTCCCTATGGCATTTATTTTTCATATATCATACAAAACACCTTAATTCACGATATTTATATTATATCACAAATTAAGGTGTTTAGGCGGTAAATTATCCGTTCTTTGCCGAAACCGGCTTAAACACACCGTTTTCAGTTATTCATAAATCTTGTCAGAAATGCTTTTGTTTCGGGGCATTTCGGTGCCGTGAATATTTCCTGCGGAGTTCCCTCCTCACATATTACACCGTCATGCATAAACACAACATGATTTGAAACATCACGTGCAAATGCCATTTCATGAGTTACTATAATCATAGTCAGTCCCAATTCCGCTATGCTTTTAATAACCTCCAGAACCTCCCCGACCATCTGGGGATCGAGGGCAGATGTCGGCTCGTCAAACAGTATCACATCGGGCTTCATTGCAAGCACTCTCGCAATGGCAACTCTCTGCTTCTGTCCGCCGGAAAGCTGACGCGGCTTTGCATTGATATACGGCGCCATGCCTACCTTTTCAAGGTAGTACATAGCTTCCTTTTTCGCTTTTTCCTTATCTGCCTTAAGCACTTTCTGCTGACCGACCATACAGTTTTTCAGTACGGTCATATTATCAAAAAGGTTAAAGCTCTGAAAAACCATTTCCACTTTTGCTCTGTATGCCGGAATATTTTTTGTTTCAAGAATATTCTGACCGTTATACAGTATTTTTCCGCCGGTGGGTTCTTCAAGAAGATTGATGCATCTTAAAAGAGTAGACTTTCCCGAGCCGGACGAACCGATGATACATGTAACATCACCGCGGTTAATTGAAAAATTAATATTTTTCAATACCTCGTTCTCACCGAATGATTTTTTAAGACCGATTATGTCAATTACTTTTTTTTCGTTCATCATTCGCCCTCCTTCACGGTAAAACTTTCATCCGGCATAGTTGACGAATGATGTATAACATAGGATGACGGACCGTCTATTTTACACTCAACCCACTTTAAAATTCTTGTAATTGTAAAAGTAAGAATAAAATAGATAACACATGCAACAACATAGGTTTCAAAAATTGCCCATGTCATTTTTGATATTTTCGCCGTAAAGAAAAACAGCTCTGTTACACCTATAACATTAAGTACTGATGTATCCTTAATATTTATAACGAATTCATTGCTTATTGCCGGCAAAATATTTCTCATCACCTGAGGTATAACCACATTTACCATGGTCTGCCAGTGATTCATACCTATTGAATAGGCGCCCTCAAACTGTCCCTTATCTATGGAAATAATACCTCCGCGCACTATTTCCGCCATATATGCACCCGTATTTATGGATACTATAAATATACCTGCGGGAATAAGCGAAAGCGTCTGTCCATCATTCATAAACGCATATCCCCAGAAGATTACCATAGACTGTACCATCATAGGTGTTCCTCTGAAAATTTCAACATATATGCTTATAATAATATTAACTATTTTCAGCAAACATCTTATAACCGGATTTTTTGATGTGGGAATTGTACGAATAATTCCCGTAATCAGTCCGATAACAAGACCAATCAGTGTACCTGCAAGGGCAATAAGCATGGTATAGCCTACGCCCTGCAAAAAGTAGCTGTGATATTTTATTACAATATCTATTACTTCTTTTATAAAAGCCATTCCGAATTACCTGCCAAATAATTATTCTTCATCTGACGGTGCTATCTTAACCATCTCCGACATGAGCTTTTTCTGCTCGTCCGCATTCAAGTCCTTAAGCACACCGTTAATCTGTTCTTTAAGCTCCGAGCCCTTTTTAATTCCGACTGCAATACTTACATCATCGTCCTCAACCTTGAAGCCTGTGTTATTGTTTTCAAACGAAATATAATCATATGCAGCGTCCTCGCATACTGCCATAGCTGTCGGCTCTTCCGCAACGTAACCCTCAATCGTACCTGCTCCGAGTGCGATGAACATTGTCGAGAAATCTGCCATTTCGTTTACCTGTGCTTCGGTCTGTTCCGATAAAGCCGTCAGGTGGAAGGTTCCCGACTGAGCAGCGATTTTCTTGCCCTTTAAATCGGCTATTGTTTTAACGTCCGTCAGATTGCTTTTTTTCTTTACTATAACAAGATTTGATGTATAGTAATTGTCCGAAAAGTCAATCTTCTCGCGTCTTTCCGCCGTAGGGCTCATACCCGCTATAATCATATCGAGTTTTCCCGACTGAACACCCGGGATAAGGCTGTCCCATTCATATGAATAGATTTCAAGCTTCTTGCCGAGCTTTTCGGCAATTTTCGAAGCCACCTGAACATCATAGCCGTTTGTATACATTTTATCAACGTTTGCAATAGGCACAGCGCCGTTTGAATCATCAGCCTGCGACCAGTTATACGGTGCATAGTTACACTCCATACCTACGCGGAGAACATCGCTCGCACCCGTAGCTGCCGAATTATCCGCAGTTTTCTTCGAACCGCATGCGCCGAGTGCAAATACCATTGATGCGGCAAGTAAAACAGAAACAATTTTTTTCATTGGTTATTACCACCTTTTTTAATAATTTTTCGGCTTACAAAATCCCACTAAAAAAGTCATGTGCGCCGATAGTTTAACGTACATGACTTTTTAACTTCAGATACTTCAAACCATGGATAGCGCTTCACACCCGTGACAGTCTGCAAAATATTATTTTGCAGCCCAACATGCGTCTTTCGGACAAAAAGCCGTATGTTTCGGCGGTATTTCCTTTCGTTCGGTTCCGATTATCCGTCGTACAAACCGAAGTACTGATAAGTACCGCACCTCTACCATTAGTCGATTTTTAAGCGAATACTAAAAATCCAATTTATAGAAATTATCTCACATTTTTTTTCAAATGTCAATACCTTTCTTCAAATTTTTACAAGTATCACGAATTTTCTTTTGTATAATTCAATAAACCGCCTGCATAAATCATATCTTTCTGGCGGCGCGAGAAATTAACCTTTACATCAAAGTCAAATCCCTTAGTTACATCGGTCACCTTAACGGTATCGCCGTTTTCTATCTGCTCACCGACATTTTCGATTTTCAATTCATCGTTCATGTCGATTTTATCATAGTCCGCTTCATTCGCAAAGGTCATGGGAATAATCCCGGCATTTATAAGGTTTGCCATGTGTATTCTTGCAAATGATTTTGTGATAACCGCTTTTACGCCGAGATACAGCGGTGCCAGAGCCGCATGCTCTCTCGATGAACCCTGTCCGTAATTTGCTCCGCCGATGATAATGCTCTTTCCCATTTCCAGCGCTCTGTCATGAAAGCTTTCATCGCATACCGCAAAGCAGTATTTTGAAATTTCAGGAATGTTTGAACGAAGCGGAAGAATTTTTGCACCGGCAGGCATTATATGGTCTGTGGTTATATTATCCTCAACCTTAAGGCTTACCTTTGCATCAATCGTCTTTTCAAGCGGTTTTGACATCGGGAACGGCTTTATGTTCGGTCCTCTCAAAATCTCCACGCTGTCCATTTCCGATTCGGGTACAGGCTCAACTATCATATTATCATTTATCATGAATTTTTCGGGGAGCTTAAAGTCCGGCATATCGCCGAGTGTTCTCGGATCGGTGAATACACCCGTAATTGCCGATGCAGCCGCCGTTTCGGGCGATACGAGATAAATCTGTCCGTCCTTTGTGCCGCTGCGTCCCTCAAAGTTTCTGTTAAATGTTCTTAAAGAAATACCCTTTGAGTTGGGCGACTGTCCCATTCCGATACACGGACCGCAGGCGCTTTCGAGTATTCTTGCACCGGCATCAATCATGATTGCAAGCGCACCGTTTTCGGCAAGCATGTTAAGAACCTGCTTTGAACCCGGAGCAATTGAAAGAGATACATCAGGGTGTACCGTCTTGCCCTTTAAGATATATGCAACCTTAAGCATATCAAGCAGTGATGAATTTGTGCATGAGCCGATACATACCTGATCTATCTTCATTGCACCGATTTCCTCCGCCGATTTAACATTATCCGGCATATGCGGACATGCCGCAAGCGGAACAAGAGCGCTTAAATCAATATCTATTTCTTCATCATAAACCGCGTCGGAATCTGCCGAAAGCGGTGTATATACTTCTTCTCTGCCCTGCGCTCTTAAAAATTCACGCGTAACCTCGTCGGACGGGAATATTGATGTCGTCGCACCAAGCTCCGCACCCATGTTTGTAATTGTAGCACGTTCGGGAACGGAAAGCGTTTTTACACCCTCGCCGCAGTATTCGATTACCTTGCCGACTCCGCCCTTTACCGACATTATTCTTAAAACTTCAAGTATAACATCCTTTGCCGCAACCCACGGGCTGAGTTTGCCTGTGAGGTTAACCTTTACAACCTTCGGGCAGGTAATGTAATATGTTCCGCCGCCCATAGCCACCGCAACGTCCATACCGCCGGCGCCGATTGCAATCATTCCGATACCGCCGCCCGTAGGGGTATGGCTGTCCGAGCCGATAAGCGTCTTTCCCGGTACACCGAATCTCTCAAGATGCACCTGATGACATATTCCGTTTCCCGGACGCGAAAAATAAATACCGTGCTTTTTGGCAATGCTGCCTATAAATCTGTGGTCGTCCATATTCATAAAGCCGTTTTGCAGCGTGTTGTGGTCAATGTATGCAACCGAACGCTCTGTCTTGACTCTCGGAACACCCATAGCCTCAAATTCAAGATATGCCATTGTTCCCGTTGCGTCCTGGGTAAGCGTCTGGTCTATTTTTATACCGATTTCCGTACCCTTTATCATCTCACCCTCAACCAAGTGTGCAGATAATATTTTTTCCGTCAAAGTAAGTCCCATTATAATCACTCCTCGTATTCTGTTACAGTACATTTTATAACAAAATGCATGCTTTTGTCAAGTCCGCAGCGCTTTTTCGTGCAGATAGTCCACAAAATACGTCCGTACACGTAATTTTTAGCTGTACACTGCATAAAACAGTCCGTCAGCTCCGCTTTTTGAACGTAAACACCTTCATAAAAAGGAAAGTCAGCGGCACTCCCACAACCGCCGCCAGCGCATAGGCAATCAGCTTATGCCAGCCGAGCATGTTATAGAACACTGCCACCGCAAGATTCTGAATTATAAAATTCGGTATATACGATATGAAAAACTTTACATATTTTTTCACCGAAAGCTTTTCTTTAAATGTAAAAAAGCTGTTTAAAATATACGAAATTACAGTTGATGTGATATACCCTGCGGCAAATGCAATATTCGCATTTTTTATAAATGCCGAATAAATCCATGCCAGAACATCTCCGTTAAATGTATTTATGACTCCCACGGCAATAAACATAATAAATTCCTTTGACAGAAATGTTTTCTTTAATTTATCGGCACCGTTCGGCTTATAGCTTTCCCACGGGATACGCGTGTCCTTATTTACGAGATATGCGCGTTTTGCAAGCTCCGCAAGCGGAGTATCCGAAAGTGAATCCGAATAAAACTCCTCTATTTCCGGATTTGATATTTTCTCATAAAGCCGCCGTACCTTTTCTTTTCCGTGGCAATTTTCGCCGTCATATTTGCCGGTATGCTTATCCACCCTTGAAGCCATCATTTCAATCCCCATATCGGAGCATACGGGTGCAAGCAAAAACTCGGGAGATGCCGATATAATCAAATCATCGTTCCGCTTCTGTTCAAGATACCATTTTTTAAGCTTTGACCTCTTTATCCGCCAGAAATCGCTTACCGCCTTATCAACATCGGGAACATATCTCAAAAATCCGTACATTTTTTCCTTGAACCGCGTCTTTTTGTAAATCCCCGAAATATACAATAAATATGCCCATGCTGTGGCAGGAAATCTCAAAAGCGTTTTCGGAAAATGCTTTATACAATAAAATATGAAATCCGCCGTTGAATCGCCGTCATATATCGTCTTGTCAAAATCATAAACGTTCACTGTTTTTTTCTCCCGTTAAATTTTATCAATCAGCACAACCGCCATTGCCGCAATGCCCTCGCCTCTGCCCTCAAAGCCGAGTTTTTCCGTTGTGGTTGCCTTTATGCTGACATTTTCTTTTTCCGTTTCCAAATCTGCCGATACATTTTCGCACATTCGATCTATATACTGCCGCATTTTGGGTTTCTGAGCGATTATCGTAATATCGGCATTCACAAGCCGAAAGCCTTTTTCTTTTAGCAGTGCATAAACTCTGCGCAAAAGCACACGGCTGTCCGCACCCTTGTATGCATCATCTGTATCGGGGAAAAGCTTTCCTATATCACCCAATGCCGCCGCACCGAGCAGCGCGTCCGACAGCGCATGCAGCGCCACATCGGCATCGGAATGTCCCAAAAGCCCTTTTTCATACGGAATTTCCACTCCGCATATTATACACTTTCTGTTTTCGGTAAGTCTGTGCACATCATAGCCCTGCCCTATTCTCATTTTCCGCACCGCCTTTTTAAAATATTTTCTCCCGTTATCAAATCCTCCGGGGTTGTCAGCTTGATATTGTCATAGCTGCCCGGGGTTATCTTTATTTTTGTACCCGTTTTTTCCGCAAGCGAGCAGTCATCGGTTGCTTCAAAGCCATGCACGGTCTCATGTGCATGCATTATAATATCACGTCTAAACACCTGCGGCGTCTGAATATGATATGTCGTTTCACGGTCAACACCCGACAATATAAATCCATTTGCATCAGCCGTTTTCAATGTATCCTTGCATTTTACCCCCGGCGCTGCCGCACCGTATTTCACTGCTGCGTCCAATGCGGTATTTATTATTTCGTCCGTCACCAGTGCGCGTGCCGCATCATGTATCGCAACATATTCACCGTCCGACAGGAGCAGTCCGTTATATACCGATTCCCTGCGCGTTCTGCCGCCCGTTGTAATGTGAGTCACTTTTTTAAAGCCGTATTTTGCGATTATGTTCTCACATTCCCGGCATTCGTCACTGCCGCCCGCAACAATCACTATATTGTCAATGCGCGGATTGTTTTCAAATACTTCTATTGTATGTGCAATAATTTCTCTTTCTCCCAGCATAAGGAACACCTTGTTTTTGTCCGCACCCATACGCGTGCCTTTTCCTCCTGCCGCAATCACCGCCGTAACCTTCATAAAAAATCTCCGTTCCAAACAAAAGAGCCGGACTGTGGCTTCGGTCCGGTTCTTTTATTTTTTTCAGTCTTTGCAATTATACCAAAACCTCTATAGAATCATGAAGTATATTTTCTATATCGGATATTTCCGCCACATTTGACAGCACAAGCTCGCTTAAAACAATCTGCCTTGCGCTGCCGAGCGTTTTTCTCTCGCTTGTCGAAAGCCCCACTCTGCGTTCGCGATACATCAAATCCTTTAATACGTCAAGCACCTTATATATATTCCCCGATTTGATTTTTTCAATATTTTCACGCTGACGTCTGTTCCAGTTTGAATCGTCCTTTACCGGCACATCTCTGAAGTATTCCAAAAGCTTTTTTGCTTCTCCCTTATCCACAACATCTCTTATGCCTATGCTTTCGCAGCTGTCTATCGGGATATTTGTCATCATGCTTCCTACCGCAAAGCGTACAGAATAGTAGCGGCGCTTAGTCCCTGCCATTTCTATTTCCTTTATATCCTCAATCACGCCCGCACCATGCATTGGATGAACCACCTTATCGCCGATGCTATACATACCTATTACCATTCCTTTCAGTGCCATGCGGCACAACATTCGTATATCCGGGGATTTTACTTATATTTCTATTATACCACAATTTTCCCGAAAAGTAAACAGATAATTTTATCACGGAATGTAGAAAAAAGCAAGCACTTATTTGGTTAATTTTCAAAAAATTCAGATTCCGTCGTACAAGCCGCTTTCCGTCATGCCGCGCACCGCAGCTTTTACGCTCTCCGAATCGGCTTTATATGTAACTCCGTACCACTTATCATTCGTTGTGTATACTCTGACCTTTTTCTTTCCTTCTTTTATAAGCGCATCAATTACTTTCGGAATATAGAACTCGTCCTTTACGGGATTTTCAAGCTTTCCCAGGAAATCGGCAAACCGCGTTTCCAGCTCACCGAATATATCGGGTGTCAGTCCCCACATATTCATCGATACCGGCGAATCGAGCGGTATTCCGCTGTTTTTGTCAAGCTCGGTGTATTCGGTTACACTTTTCAGATACCCGTCCTCAATTTCGCATACACCCCTTGCAACCGTTCCGTTTTCGGTCAGTGTGTTTTTAAGCATAAACGCAGTCATGCAGAATGTGTTGTCATGTTTTATTAGATGCTTGTGCATAAGCGCATACGCTTCTTTTCCGTAATAATCGTCGGAATTTATGACAACAAATGGGGTATTGACAACATTTTTCGCCGTCAGTATTGCCTGTCCCGTTCCCCACGGCTTGACTCTGCCCTCCGGCACCGAAAATCCGTCCGGAATATCGTCAAGCTTCTGAAAGGTGTAATCAACATCAATTCTTTTTTCTATGCGCTTTCCGACAGCCTCGCGGAAATCATGCTCAATCTTTTTGTTGATTACAAACACCGCTTTTGAAAATCCCGCTTTAACCGCGTCATATACGGAATAATCGATTATTATTTCGCCGTTCGGGCCTAACGGCTCTATTTGCTTTACACCGCCGAAACGGCTGCCCATTCCCGCCGCCATTATAACCAATGCAGTTTTGTTTTCCATTTTTATAACCATTCCTTTCCGATATTTTTTATTATTATATCACATCTTTTCGGAAAATGCTTTATATTTTTTGATACTATTTTTATATTTTTGGTAACGTATGAGCCGTTTAGATAATTATTTGACCTGATTTTGTACATACTTTTCGGCATCAAAATACTATAATCTATTTAAAGATATTTTACAAGGAGAGATTTTTATGCGAGTTATTTTATGCAACAATTATGAAGAAATGTCACGGGAAGCGGCTAAGATGATTTACGGTCAGATAACATTAAAGCCCACTTCGGTACTCGGACTGGCAACCGGTTCAACCCCTGTCGGAATGTATGAACGTCTTGCGGAAATGTACAAAGCGGGCGATGTTGATTTTTCGCAGGTTACCACATTTAATCTTGACGAATATTATCCGATAAGCAAAGCAAACAGTCAAAGCTATCATTATTTTATGAATGAAAACCTTTTTTCAAAAATAAATGTAAACCCCGAAAACATCCACATTCCCGACGGCGAGACAAAAAATCCGAAAAAAGAGTGTTCGGACTACGAAGCGGAAATCGAGAAAAACGGCGGAATAGATTTGCAGATTTTGGGTATCGGTCAGAACGGTCATATAGGATTTAACGAACCGAGCGATAACCTTATAAGCGTAACGCATCTGACAGGTCTCACGGAAAGCACAATTGAAGCAAATTCGAGATTTTTTGAATCTGCCGATGAAGTCCCCCGTCAGGCTCTCACAATGGGCATGGCAACCATACTTAAATCGAAAAAAATCGTGCTGCTTGCAAGCGGCAAGTCAAAAAGAGCCGTTGTAAGCCAGCTGCTCACAAACGAAATAAACACGGAGCTGCCGGCAACAATCCTTAAGGTACATCCCGATGTTGTACTGATATGCGATAAGGAAGCCTACGGAAACAGCATGTATCTCGGAATAGACATCGGCGGTACAAACACTGCATTCGGTGTTGTAAACGAAAGCGGTGACATTCTCTGCAAATCCTCCGTTCCGACCCAAAAAGACATTACGGAAACCGTGCAGACCGTCTCACAGGCAATACTTGACATGCTTTCGGAGCAGAATATTTCCGTTTCAGCCATATCCTCGGCAGGTATAGGCTGCGCAGGTCTTACGGACAATAAAAACGGAGTTATATTATATGCCAGCAATTTAGGCATTAAAAATGTAAAAATCACGGAAATGTTTGAAAAAGAACTCGGTATTCCGTTTAAGCTTGAAAATGATGCCAACGCCGCGGCATACGGAGAGTACATAAAGAGCGGACACCGTTCGGAAAGCTTTATCTTTATTACATTCGGAACAGGCATAGGCGGCGGTATAATTCTTAACGGCAGCATTTACCGTGGTTTCAACGGAACAGGTGCGGAATTCGGTCATACAACGTTGTACCGTGAGGGATTGAAATGCATTTGCGGCAGACAGGGCTGCTGGGAAATGTATGCTTCCGCCGGAGCGCTTATACGCCAGACGGAAGACATGATAAAAGAGCATCCCGAAAGCAACCTCGCAAAAATCGCGCACGAACAGGGCGGTGTTTCGGGCATGACGGCATTCCTCTCCGCAAAATCGGGCGATGAATACGGCAAGGAGGTTGTACGTCAGTACATACAGTATGTATCGGAGGGAATTATGAATATAATAAATATATTCCAGCCGCAGACAATCGTTCTCGGCGGCGGCATAAGCAACGAGGGCGACTATTTCTTAAATCCGATACGCGAATATATAAAAAAATACTCGGCTGCCGGAGATTTGCCGCAGACGGACATTCGCATTGCAACATTGTTTAACGATGCCGGCATTATAGGTGCGGCACTGACACCCGAGACAAAATAAGGAGATTTTTTACTAATGATTATACTGAAAAACGGAACACTGTTAAATTCATCATTCAGATTTATATCTTCAAGCCTTTCCATAGACGGCGAAAGCATTGCCGAAATCTCAAACGACATTGAGCCGTCGGTACTTGATGATGTGATAGACTGCACCGATTTATACGTTCTTCCGGGATATATCGACATTCACACGCACGGCTGTGCAGGCTTTGACAACATGGATTCGGACTTTGATGCAATGTCGGCAATATCCGAACATATGGCAAAGCACGGCACACTCACATATCTGCCGACAATCATGACCGCGTCTCACGAAACGCTTACCGCTTGCGCAAAAAACATTGCCGATTTTGCAAAATCGGGCAAAAGCATTGCCAATATCGGAGGTATTTATTCGGAGGGGCCGTATTTTTCGGAGGAACGCCGCGGCGCTCAGAATCCCCTGTTTCTGAAAAATCCGTCGCTTGAAGAATTTGAGGAGCTGTACCGTGTTTCCGGCGGGCTTCTCCGTATAATGAGCCTTGCACCGGAGCGTGACGGTGCACAGGATTTTATAAAATCCGTATCGCATAAGGTGCGTATAGCTCTCGGACACACAGATGCCGATTACGATACCGCCGTTGCCGCCATAGAAAACGGCGCATCGGTAATGACACACACCTTCAATGCAATGAAACCGCTTTTACATCGTTCACCCAACGCAATCGGTGCCGCACTTGACAGCAATATATTCCTTGAATGTATATGCGACGGTTTTCATATACACCCGGCTGTTATACGCATACTGTTTGCTTTGGCTAAGGAACGCCTTGTTCTTATCAGCGATTCGCTGCGTGCCACAGGGCTTAAAGACGGCATATACGAAAGCGGCGGTCAGGAGGTAATCATGAAAGACGGCAGGCTTTTCTTAAACGACGGCAGCAACACAATAGCAGGCAGCAGCTCTCACCTTGCAGACTGCGTAAAGCATGCCGTAAGCTTCGGAATCAGCGTGGAGGATGCCGTGAGAGCCGCCTCATATAATCCCGCAAGAGCCGCCGGCATAGACAATATAACAGGTTCGCTGCGCGAAAATCTGCGTGCGGATATTCTTATCACGGACAAGCAGCTTAATATTAAATATGCGGTTATCCGCGGCAAGGTTCTGAATTACGTATAAATTTTATAAGGAGTATCCTTTTTTGAGGGTACTCCTTGTTATTTTACACAAAATTATATATTTTGACTTGAACTGTACGGCATTTTATATTATAATATTAGAGAAAAAAGTTTAACGGGTTTTCCCGATTACGGAAGGAATGAAAATATAATGCTATATGCCGATATGTCGAAAGACGAATTGTTAAAGCTCAAATCAGAGATTACGGCTCAGTATGATGAAATGAAAGCCAAAGGACTTAAGCTTGATATGTCACGCGGAAAGCCCAATGTTGAACAGCTTAATCTTTCAATGGGAATGATGGATGCTCTGTCAGGCAGCGAGCTTGTATGCGAGCAGGGCATTGACTGCCGCAACTACGGTGTACTCGACGGTATTGTTGAGGCAAAGCGTCTTTTGAGTGCAATGATTGAATGTCCCATAGAAAATATTATAATCTACGGAAATTCCAGCCTTAATGTCATGTATGATACGGTTGCACGTTCTTTTACTCACGGTGTAATGGGTTCAACACCATGGTCAAAGCTTGACAAGGTAAAATTTCTCTGCCCCGTTCCCGGATATGACAGACATTTTGCAATAACCGAATTTTTCGGTGTTGAAATGATAAACATACCGCTTAACAGTGACGGTCCGGACATGGATATGGTCGAGGAATACGTAAATAACGATCCTGCGGTAAAGGGTATATGGTGTGTTCCGAAATATTCCAACCCGTCGGGTATATCTTATTCAGATGAGACTGTGCTTCGTTTTGCACACCTCAAGCCGGCAGCCGAGGATTTCAGAATTTACTGGGATAATGCATACTGCATACATCATCTTCATGACGAGCCGGAAAATCAGGATCATATCCTCGAAATTCTTTCTGAATGTGAGAAAGCGGGAAATCCCGATATTGTTTACAAATTCTGCTCCACCTCAAAGGTAACCTTCCCCGGTTCGGGTATTGCCGCAATATCGGCTTCAAAGGCAAACCTTGATTACATAAAAAAGCAGATGACAATACAGACAATCGGTCATGACAAATTAAATCAGTTGAGACACGCAAAATTCTTCGGCGATTTCAACGGTATGGTTGAACACATGAAAAAGCATGCGGCGATTTTAAGGCCTAAGTTCAACGCTGTAATCGATGCACTCGAAAGCAATCTTTCGGGTACCGGAATTGCGACATGGACTAACCCCAAAGGCGGATATTTCATCGGTCTTGACGTGCTTGACGGCTGCGCGAAAAAGGTTGTTTCGATGTGTGCCGATGCCGGAGTAAAGCTTACCGGCGCAGGTGCTACCTACCCCTACGGAAAAGATCCGCATGATTCCAATATAAGAATCGCACCGACATTCCCCTCCACCGAGGAGCTTGAACAAGCCTGTAAAATACTTGTTCTCTGCGTAAAGCTTGCAGGAATCGATAAAATACTTGAAAATAAATAAAAATCTATCCCCTGTCCGAAAGAAAACTGTTCGGACGGGGGATTTTTTTTCATTTAATGGTTTACTTTCACACGTTAAAGTGGTATAATAATAAGTAATGTAATTTATTGGGCGAGACCGTTTTTCATGAAAGGAATGTTTGTATTTTGAAGGATTTGAAAAATGACTGTACCGACACGCTTATGAAAGCAATTCTGCAGCTTAAAACAGTAGATGAATGTTACAGCTTTTTTGAGGATTTATGCACCATTGCGGAGCTGAAGTCCATGAGTCAGCGCATGGAGGTTGCAATGATGCTTTCCGATAAAAAAGTGTATTCCGACATTGCAGCCGCCACAGGCGCTTCCACGGCAACGATAAGCCGCGTCAATAAATGTATAAATTACGGTCAGGACGGCTATAATTTAGTGATTAAGCGTTTAAGGGAGGGTACCGATGAACAGCTACGTTGACTTTGCGCGTATATATGACAAGCTGATGCACAAGGATATAAACTACGAGCGCATAGCCGATTACATTGAAAATATTTTCACATTGTACGGAATAAGCCCCGACCTCGTCTGCGATCTCGCCTGCGGCACCGGCAACGTTACAATCCCGCTTGCCAAACGCGGATACGACATGACGGCAATAGATATTTCGGAGGATATGCTTAACATTGCACGCAGCAAATCGGAGGGACTTGACATACTGTATCTTAACCAGAACATCGCCTCGCTTGATTTATACGGCACAATGGGCGCTTTCACGTGCATGATTGACGGCATAAACTATATTCTGTCCCCCAAAGCTCTGCTTAATATGTTCACTCGCATAAAGACATGTTTTTCCGATCCCGGTGCACTGTTTATATTTGATATAAGCACCCGTCACAAGCTGAAACACACAATAGGCAGCAATACGCTTGTATATCCGGGCAGAAATATTTTCTACACCTGGCAGAACAGATATATCGAGAGCAAAAACATATCGGATATGTTTCTCACATTTTTCGTCCGCTCCGGCAAGGACTACAGACGTTTTGAAGAACGCCATCTGCAGCATGCATATTCCGTTTCGGAGCTTAGAAATCTCTTGGGGCGCGCCGGATTTTCAAGCATAGATACATACAAGGCATTTACTTTCGAAAACCCCGTTGAAACGGATGACAGAATTGTTTTTGTCTGCTCATAGTGCTTGCATTTTTTTAGAAAATGTGGTATAATGTATAAGTTGATTAATAGTTAATTCTGCGTTTTGAAAACGCATGCGTCCGCTGTCGGGGCGCATTGAAACAGGAGGATATTATGGCAAAAAAATCCAAAGAAAAAGAACTGGATATGTCAATTATCGAAAACCAGAAAATCGTTGATGTTGATTTAGACAGGGAAATGAAAAAGGCATACATTGATTATGCCATGAGTGTTATCGTAAGCCGTGCACTCCCCGATGTACGTGACGGTTTAAAGCCGGTACACAGACGTATATTATATGATATGTATGAGGGCGGTCTGCTTTATGAAAGCGACTTCAGAAAGTCCGCCACCACAGTCGGCGACGTGCTCGGTAAATATCATCCGCACGGCGACGCTTCGGTATATGACGCAATGGTTCGTCTCGGTCAGGATTTCTCACTGAGATACCCCCTCGTTCAGGGAAAGGGCAACTTCGGTTCAATCGACGGCGACCCCCCTGCCGCTTACCGTTACACGGAAGCTAAAATGTCTAAAATTTCGGCAATGATGCTGACAGACATTGAAAAGGATACCGTGGATTTTGTTCCCAACTTTGACGACAAGCTTAAAGAACCCGATGTTCTTCCGTCACGTTTTCCGCAGCTTCTCGTCAACGGCAGCTCAGGTATAGCGGTCGGCATGGCGACCAATATTCCGCCGCACAATCTTTCCGAGGTTATAGACGGCGTTGTTGCATGCATTGACGATCCTATGATTACAATCGAAGAACTGATGAACTATATTCCCGGTCCCGACTTCCCCACCGGCGGAGTTATTATGGGCAGAGGAGGAATACGTCAGGCATACACAACGGGCAGAGGCAAAATAACTCTGCGCGCAAAGGCGGAAATCGAAGAGGACGCAAACGGCAGAAGCCGTATTATCGTTTCCGAAATACCGTATAAGGTCAATAAGGCTCAGATGGAAAAGCACATAAATGAGCTTGTACGTGACGGAAAGCTTGACGGCATTTCATCAACTCGTGATGAATCCGACGAGGAAATTCACTTTATAATCGAGCTTAAACGTGACGCCAATCCGAATGTTGTTTTAAATAACCTTTATAAATTCACACAAATGCAGGATACATTCGGTATTATTCTGCTCGCCCTTGTTGACAAGCAGCCTAAAATTCTTAATCTGCGCGAAATTATTGACTATTACATCGCTCACCAGGAGGACGTTATAAAGCGCAGAACAAATTTTGAGCTGAAAAAGGCGCAGGAAAGAGCGCATTTGCTTGAAGGCTATAAAATAGTTATAGATAATGTTGACGAGGTTATAAGAATCATACGTGCATCAAAAAGTATCCCCGATTCAAAGGCGGCTCTTATCGAACGCTTCGGTCTTGATGATGTGCAGGCTACGGCAATAGTCCAGATGCAGCTTGGTCGTTTATCGGGACTTGAACGTGAGAAAATCGAAAACGAATATGATGAGCTTATCGCAAAAATTGCCGAATACGAGGATATTTTAAGCCACGAAAACAGAATACTTGAAATCGTGCGTGAGGACCTTCTAAACATCAAAGAGAAATACGGTGACGCAAGAAGAACGGAAATTGCAATGAATTTCAACGACCTCGACATTGAGGATTTAATCGAGGAAGAGGACTGCATCGTGACCGTAACTCACAACGGCTATACAAAACGTCTGCCTGTTGACACCTACAAATCACAGCACAGGGGCGGACGCGGAATTACCGGCATGACTACACGCGAGGAGGATTTTGTTGAACACATGTTTACCACCTCCACTCACCATAATATACTGTTCTTCACCACGCGCGGTGTTGTTTACAGACTTAAGGGTTATCAGATTCCCGAGGCCACACGTCAGGCTAAAGGAACCGCAATAGTAAACATTCTTCCGCTTGAAGCAGGCGAAAAGATTTCTGCCATGATTCCCATAAAAGAATTTGAAAAGGGCAGCTATCTGACATTTGTTACAAAGTACGGTCTTATTAAAAAGACAGACTTGCTTGACTATTCACGCATACGTCAGAACGGTCTGCGTGCAATTGAGCTTGTGGAGGGTGACGAGCTTATAAGCGTCAGCCTTACCGACGGCACAGAGGATATTATGCTCGCAACTCATAACGGACTTGCGATACGCTTTAATGAAAAAGACGTGCGTGCAATGGGACGTACAACGCGCGGTGTCCGCGGCATAAGACTTAACAGCGATGATTTTGTTGTCAGTGCTGTTGTTCTTAAGGAAAACGAAACACTGCTTACCGTAACGGAAAACGGATACGGCAAAAAGACCGAGCCGGACGAGTACCGTGCGCAGTCAAGAGGCGGCAAGGGTATCTTCACCTATAAAATCACCGAAAAGACAGGTAAGCTTGCCGGCATGGTTGGTGTTACAGATGCTGACGATGTTATGCTTATCACATCAGAGGGTATTATTATACGTATGCACACCGACGAAATCAGCACATACGGACGTCAGACTCAGGGTGTCCGCCTTATGCGTCTTGATGAAAATGTGGCGGTTGTAGGTATGGCGCTTACGGAGCGTGATGATGACGAAGCTGCGGAAGTCCCGGCGGAGACTGCCGAAGAAGCGGACGAAAGCACCGATGGAGGAAATGAATAATGAAAAAATATATTATGGTCATTGCCGCAATACTCGCAATAGTATTATCCTTATCATCATGCGGTTCTAAAACATCCTCAAAATCAAAAGAGCCCGTGAATATCACGATTGAGCTTACGGACGGCAGAAGCATAAAAGCCGAGTTATACCCCGACATTGCACCTATTACCGTTGAGAATTTTACAAAGCTTTGCAATGAGCATTTTTATGACGGTTTGATTTTTCACCGTGTTATAAAGGGCTTTATGATTCAGGGCGGCGGATATGATGAAAGCTATCAGCAGAAAAAAGCACAGTCAATAAAGGGTGAATTTAAAAGCAACGGTGTTGAAAACAATCTTTCACATACACGCGGTGTCATATCAATGGCACGCACCCCGGATAAAAACAGTGCATCAAGCCAATTCTTTATAATGCATAAGGATTCAAAGCAGCTGGACGGTGAATATGCCGCTTTCGGCAAGGTTACGGAGGGTATGGACGTTGTCGATTCCATTGCAGAGTCAGAAACGCAAAATATTTCTGCTGCAATGCAGGATGTACCCGTCACACCCGTGGTAATAAAAACGATTTCGGTTAATGAATAGAAACGGAGAATTTAAAATGGATATTGAAATTATTATGGAAGACGGCGGAGTTATTAAAGCAGAGCTTTATCCTGCCTCCGCACCTATAACGGTTGCAAATTTTGTAAAGCTTATTAACGAAAGCTTTTTTGACGGACTGATTTTCCACAGAGTAATAAGCGGTTTTATGATTCAGGGCGGCGGCATGAGCGCTGACGGCACTCCCAAGCATGCAGAAAGCATAAAAGGCGAATTTAAACGCAACGGTGTTGACAATCCGCTGAAGCATACACGCGGTGTTCTTTCAATGGCGCGCACAATGTTCCCGAACAGTGCGTCAAGTCAGTTCTTTATAATGCATGCCGATGCTCCGCATCTTGACGGCGAATATGCCGCTTTCGGCAAGGTTACGGAGGGCATGGACGTTGTTGACAGAATAGCTGAGACACCGACCGATTACAATGACCAGCCGGTTGCTCCGCAGGTTATAAAGACAATTAAAATGGTATAAATCCTTATGTGCAGATATGTTCAATTGACGAATGTATCTGCACTGTTTTCTTTTTGCGCTGTTTTATTATCGGTACTGCCGTAAATACCGTATCCGCTGCCGTAATATTGGGGTATTCCTCCCGAAATAACCGTCTCAATGACGGGGATTTCCGTTTTTACATTTTCACTTTGAGAAAACATAAATCCGCGGCACATCACCTCGGCAGATATATTAAGCATAATGCTGTGTCTGACCTGGTTAATTCCGGCACTGTCAAAGCTTTCCTTAAACTCCGAATTTATAACCGCTGCAGGCGAAAGCTTTACATTTATTTTCGGTCCCATACCTGACAATATTTCAATTCCCGATGCGCTGAAAACAGGAATGGCTATATCTTTGGGCTGATATTCGCCGATTTTCTCCTGAATCTTTAAGAGCAATTGCGATTTTAACCTGTTGATTTTCGCAGTGTCAGCCTCAATCGATGCAATTCCTGCTGTCTCGCCTTTTCCCGAAAGTGAGTTAAACTCGCTGTTCCGATAAACCTCGCTCACCGCATTGTTTACTATCTCGGTAATCATGGAATTGGAATACATCGCAAGCTGTGCCTCATAGGCGGGCCGAAGCCGTTTCAAAAAACTCATTGCAAGTACAATAGCACACAGCAATAAAATAACAATCATAATATTGTTTTTTCGCTGTTTTTTCAGTCTCCACCTCATATCGGCACACCTCCCTGTTCAATATACTATGCGCCGTACATTTTTTATGTGAAACAAAAAAAGCGATAAAAAAAATCATTCTTTACATCGCCGTATAAAATTCAGTTTACAATCCCGGTAACAATCGGCTTGAGTATTTTAACAAAGCCCTGCAGCAATATCCCCGACAATAAAATTGTAGCCACGGTGCACAGTCCGATTTTGCCTCCCAACAGCACACCCAAAACGACACATACCAAATCCAATACAATTCTTACTTTTTGAATTGAAAATTTATTTTTATTCACCAGAGCAAAGGTTAACGCTTCATATGAACCCTTGCCGAAATCGGCAACGGAATAAAGTGCCGAACCAAAGCTGAATATCACCAGTCCCAAAATCATCATAAGAAAGCTGATTAATTTTGAGCTCCCGCTGTATATATACGGCGCAAACAAATCTATGCAAAAACCGTATACAATCTGATACAATATTGTGCCTATATGTATTTGACTTCTGTCGTAAAACCAGCAAAATACCACCATTGCCGCCGCAATAATAAATGATGCCTGACCAATGGTTATATTTAATGTTCCTGCCATTCCCTGCCACAGCACAGCAAGAGTCGCAGAGCCGAATCCGGCATAAATTGCCATATCCATCCCCAAAGCGGCAACAGCTGTGCCTATAATAACAATCAGCAGTTTTAATATCAGTTTCTTATAATGCATTTCACCCTCCCTCAAAATTACAGATTATGTTTCTATTTTCCCGAAAAACATAAATTTAGGCTGAAATCCGCCAAAAGGCGAATTTCAACCTGTTTTTTATGCTTGGAATTTATGTGTTTACTTTTTAGCAGACGGCTTTTCTTAATGTTTTAGAGAGCCTTTGTTTCAACCTCTTCACAAATCATTTTTATGAATTCATCCACAGGCATAGCACCCATATCGCCTTTCTTCCTCGAACGAACGGAAACCGTTCCATTTTCTATATCTTTATCTCCCACAACTATCATATACGGAACTTTCTCAAGCTGTGCTTCTCTGAGCTTATATCCCAGCTTTTCACTTCTGTCATCAACCTCAAGTCTGATAATTCCGCTGTCCTCAAGCTTTTTCTTAACATCATATACATAGTCGAGATGTCTGTCGGCAATCGGAAGCAGCTTTGCCTGAACAGGAGCAAGCCATACCGGGAATGCGCCTGCATATTTCTCAATAAGAAGTGCAAGAGTTCTTTCATAACAGCCGATTGATGTTCTGTGGATAATATACGGATTTTTCTTTGTTCCGTCCTTGTCGGTATATTCCATTCCGAATTTCTCGGCAAGCATCTGGTCAATCTGAATTGTGATAAGAGTGTCCTCTTTTCCGTGAACATTCTTTATCTGAATATCCAGCTTAGGGCCATAGAATGCCGCTTCACCTATACCGATTTTATAATCAATATTAAGGTCATTCAGGATTCTTTCCATAATATCCTGTGCTTCGTTCCACTGCTCCTCTGTACCTATATATTTGTCTCTGTCATTCGGATCCCACTGCGAGAATCTGTATGATACATCTTCAATAAGTCCGAGTGTTTTAAGCATATATACCGATAATTCAAGACAGCCCTTGAATTCGTCCTCCAGCTGTTCCGGTGTACACATGAGGTGTCCTTCCGAAATGGTGAACTGACGCACTCTTATAAGACCGTGCATTTCTCCCGATGCTTCGTTTCTGAACAGCGTTGATGTTTCGTTAAGGCGCATCGGCAAATCTCTGTACGAACGTCCGCGATTCAAGAATGCCTGATACTGGAACGGACATGTCATAGGACGCAGTGCAAACACTTCATCATCTTTTTCTTCATCACCCAGCACAAACATACCATCTTTATAATGATCCCAGTGTCCCGAAATTTTATAAAGATCACTCTTCGCCATAAGCGGTGTTTTTGTAAGCTGCCAGCCGCGTTTCTGTTCCTCGTCCTCTACAAATCTCTGCAAAAGCTGAATAATTCTTGCGCCTTTCGGCAGCATTATCGGTAAGCCCTGACCTATATAGTCAACAGTTGTAAACAGCTCCAGCTCACGTCCCAATTTATTATGATCTCTTTTCTTTGCTTCTTCAAGATGTTCAAGATATGCGGCAAGCTCGTCTTTAGACTGAAATGCGGTACCGTAAATTCTTGTGAGCATTTTATTATGCTCATCACCGCGCCAGTATGCACCCGTAGCCGAAATCAGCTTAAATGCCTTGATCTTTGATGTGTATTTTACATGCGGACCTGCGCACAAATCCGTAAATTCTCCCTGCTTGTAAAACGAGATTGTGTCCCCATCGGGAATATCGTTTATAAGTTCAATCTTATAGGGTTCGTCCTTCATAAGCTCCAAAGCCTCGTCACGCGGCAATTCAAATCGCTCAATCTTCAGATTTTCCTTTGCGATTTTCTTCATTTCCGCTTCAATTTTGTCCAAGTCCTCACGTGTAAAAGCATGCTCGGTGTCAAAATCATAATAAAAGCCGTTATCAATGGCAGGGCCTATCGTAAGCTTAACCTCCGGGAATAATCTTTTTACCGCCTGCGCCATAACATGTGCGGCGGAATGTCTTAATACCTGCAGTTCATTTGTTTCTGACATAATTAAAACTCCTTTCAAAAAATAAATATAAAGCGTATCCGTATATGTCATAAGGAAAACAAAAAGCACTCCGAATAAACACACACGGTATTTATTCAGGAGTGCACAAATTTACACGGTTCCATCCTGATTGCAGTAATCTACTGCCGCTTATTTTAATCATTAACGCAGATTCACGGAATACTTAATAGCAAAAGCGTTAGGTATTCTGCTCCGAAGTGGTATTCGTCCGCCGTCCCCAAAGAAGCACTTACAGCCGTGATGCTTCCTCTCTTTTTGGTTTTTACAACGGATTACTGTCTTCATCATCGCTGTTTTATATATTATCTCACTATTTATCGAAAAAGTCAAGATTTTTTTTCGAAATTTAAAATCTTTTTAATATATCTGCCCGTAAACGATTCATTAACCTCTGCAATTTCCTCCGGTGTACCGCTTGCAATGACTCTGCCGCCGCCGTCTCCGCCCTCGGGCCCCAAATCAATTATATAATCGGCGGTTTTTATAACATCCAGATTATGCTCAATAACAATAACCGTATTGCCGCCCTCAACAAGCTTATCCAGCACAGCCGTCAGTCTGTGTACATCTGCCGTATGCAGACCTGTTGTAGGCTCGTCCAATATATAAACCGTCCTGCCGGTAGGACGCTTTGAAAGCTCAGTTGCAAGCTTTACCCTCTGTGCCTCGCCGCCCGACAGCGTTGTTGAGCTTTGTCCGAGCTTTACATACCCCAAGCCAACCTCCTGCAAGGTTTCAAGCTTTCTTTTAAGTCTCGGCAGATTCGAAAAAAATTCCGCCGCTTCATCTACGGTCATTTCAAGAACATCGTATATATTCTTACCTTTATATTTTACCTCAAGCGTCTCACGGTTATACCGTTTTCCCTTACAAACCTCACACGGCACATATACATCGGACAAAAAGTTCATTTCAATTTTTATAATACCGTCCCCCGTACATGCCTCGCATCGTCCGCCTTTTACATTAAAGCTGAATCTGCCTGCCTTATAGCCTTTCATTTTCGCCTCGTTCGTCGATGCAAAAACCTCACGTATATCGTTAAAAAGATTGGTATAAGTGGCAGGATTTGAACGCGGAGTTCTGCCTATCGGACTTTGATTAATATCGATTATTTTATCAAGCTTATCAATTCCCGTAATCTTCTTATGCTCGCCTGCATGCGTATGCGCATGGTTTAAATCATGCGCCAGACGCTTATATAAAATCTCGTTCACAAGTGAGCTTTTTCCCGAACCCGACACACCCGTTACACATGTAAAGACGCCCAATGGGAATTTTACATTTATATTTTTCAGGTTGTTTTCCTTTGCTCCCACAACCTCAATCCAGCCGGTCGGCTTGCGGCGTTTTTCAGGCACGGCAATTTTGAGTTCTCCGCTCAGATATTTTCCCGTTATCGACTCGGGCGATGCAATTATATCTTCAACCGTTCCCTCACCGACAAGTCTGCCGCCGTGAATTCCTGCCATAGGACCTATGTCAATGATATGGTCTGCGGCATACATTGTATCCGTATCATGCTCCACAACGATAACCGTATTTCCCAAATCACGCAAGTGCTTTAATGTATTTATAAGCCTGTCGTTATCCCTCTGATGCAGTCCTATACTCGGCTCGTCCAATATATACAACACTCCCGTAAGTCCCGAACCGATCTGCGTCGCAAGACGTATTCTCTGCGCTTCTCCGCCCGACAGCGTTCCCGATGACCGCGACAGTGTCAGATAATCAAGTCCCACATCAAGCAAAAATTGCAGACGCGATTTTATTTCCTTTACCACCTGTGATACTATCAGCTTTTCGCGGTCTGTCAGCTCAAGGCTGTTCATAAATTCCATTTCCCTGCGTATCGGCATACAGATAAACTCGTAAATATTTTTTCCGTTCACCGTTACCGCAAGGATTTCATCATTCAGTCTCGCTCCGTGACATTTGCTGCACGGAATATTATTTATATACCGTTCCAGATCATGCTTTGAATACTCGGAAGTGGTTTCATGGTAGCGGCGCTCCAGATTTGTTACAACTCCCTCAAACGGTACTGTATATGTTCCGCTTCCGTAAGCACGGTTATAGGTCATTTTGATTTTTTCGTTTCCCGTGCCGTAAAGCACAATATTCTTTATATCGTCCGATAAATCCTTCCACGGAGTATTTATGTCAAAGCCGTAATGCTCCGCCAGTGACGTATAATACATATGCGCCATACTGTCTTCGATTTCCGGAGCTGCCCAGCCGCTGGCATAAATTGCCCCCTCAACAAGGCTCAGATTTTCATCGGCAATAATAAGTAACGGGTCTATTTTTGATACACTGCCCAAGCCGTCACACTGCGGACACGCCCCATACGGATTATTGAACGAAAAGCTTCTCGGTGCCAGCTCCGGCAAACTTATACCGCACTCCTCACACGCAAGGCTCTGACTGAAACGCAGCATATCTTTTCCGATTACATCAATCTCCACCATATCGCCGGTCAGATTGATTGCGGTTTCCACAGAATCGGTCAGTCTCTTTAATACACCTTCACGTATTATAAGTCTGTCAATTACTATTTGTATTGTATGCTTTTTTGTTTTTGCAAGATTTATTTCCTCGCTCAGCTCATACATTTCACCGTCTGCACGTACACGCACATAGCCGTTCTTTTTTGCATTTTCAAATACCTTTTTATGCTCGCCTTTTTTATCCTTTACAACCGGAGCAAGCACCTGTATCCGAGTTCCCTCGCCCAGGCTCATAACACGGTCAACAATCTGATCCACCGTCTGCTGCTTTACAACCTTTCCGCACTTCGGACAATGCGGAATACCTATACGCGCATACATAAGCCTCAGATAATCGTATATTTCCGTTACGGTTCCCACGGTGGAACGAGGATTTTTGGACGTGGTTTTCTGGTCTATGCTTATTGCGGGCGACAGTCCCTCAATGTAATCCACATCGGGTTTGTTCATCTGTCCCAAAAACTGACGTGCGTATGATGACAGCGACTCCATATATCGGCGCTGTCCCTCCGCATATACAGTATCAAATGCAAGCGAGGATTTTCCCGAGCCGGAAAGTCCCGTTAAAACAACAAGCTTTTCACGCGGAATATTTACATCTATATTTTTCAGATTATGCTCTCTAGCCCCTCTGATTTTAATTTCCTTTGCCATAACCGTCAATACCCTTTCTTACTGTAAGTAATATGCTCCGTTTTCTCTGTAACGCTCAAGCATATAATTTTTCTCGGCAACAGTCTTTCGGTAATCCTCCGCCATAGAAAGCATAAACATTTCTTCAATAATGGGATTTTCCGAATACACCATCTGCCCGTGCGACATAATTTCCAGACGTTCCGCCTCGGAAAATTCGCGTATATCAAAAATTTCCGCCGCCACACCCAGTATAGCCGTAATTTTATCGGCAGTCTCATACAGTACTTTCAGCTTTATATTCTTATCGCAAAAGCATATGAATTGTACCATATTATCGTATTCCACCACATACAAAAGCGGTGTGAGTATATTTTCTTTCAGCAGTTCGACTGCTTCCTCCATATTTTCCGTCATTTCAGTATTTCCTTTTCGATTTTCTGAATTTTATCTCTGAGTGCCGCCGCCTGTTCAAATTCAAGATTTTCGGCAGCCGTAAACATTTTAGCCGTAAGCTCTGCAATAAGCCTTTCATAATCGGCAGCGCTCTGCTTTTCTTCATGCTCAACAGGCTTCAGTGACTGTAAAACATCGCGTATTTCCTTTTTAATCGTTTGCGGAACGATACCGTGTTCTTCGTTAAACTTCTGCTGCAAAGCACGTCTGCGCTGTGTTTCTTCAATAGCATTACGCATTGAATTTGTTATTGTATCGGCATACATTATAACTCTTCCCTCAGAGTTTCTTGCAGCTCTGCCGATAGTCTGAATAAGCGACATTTCACTTCTTAAAAATCCTTCTTTATCGGCATCGAGTATTGCCACAAGAGAAACCTCGGGAATATCCAACCCCTCACGCAACAAATTTATGCCTACCAGGACATCATAAGTTCCGATTCGCAAATCCTTTATGATTTCCGTGCGCTCTATCGTCGCTATATCGGAATGCATATACGTCACTTTTATTCCTATTCCTTTCAGATATTCCGTCAAGTCCTCCGCCATACGCTTTGTAAGCGTTGTTACAAGAACACGGAAGCCTTTTTCGGTGCATTTTCTTATTTCAGCTGTCAGGTCGTCTATCTGATGTTCAACCGGACGCACAAAAATTTCCGGATCAAGAAGTCCCGTAGGACGTATAACCTGCTCCACAACAGACTTTGAATGTTCTTTTTCATAATCTGCCGGAGTTGCGCTTGTAAAAATAACCTGATTTAAACGCTGTTCAAACTCATCAAATTTAAGCGGACGGTTATCCGCCGCACTCGGCAGACGAAATCCGTATTTTATAAGCGTTTCCTTTCTTGCACGGTCACCGTTGAACATTCCCCGCACCTGCGGTATTGTTACATGCGACTCATCGATTATCATTAAATAATCATCGGGGAAATAATCAAGCAGAGTGAACGGCGCGCTGCCCGGCTCACGTCCGCTTATATGCCGCGAATAATTTTCTATTCCCTGGCAAAATCCTATTTCCTGCAGCATTTCCAAATCATAACGCGTGCGCTGCTCTATGCGCTGTGCCTCAATAAGCATATCACGTTCCTTGAAATATCTGACCTGCTCCTCCATTTCAAGCTCAATCCCGGCAAGCGCCGCAAGCATTTTTTCGTTTGTGGTAACATAATGCGATGCCGGATAAATGACAACATGCTGACGCTCGCCTATAATCTCTCCCGTCACCACATTAACCTCGCAAATCCTGTCAACCTCATCACCGAAAAATTCAATACGTATGGCATTTTCGCCGTTGTTTGACGGAAAAATTTCGACCACGTCACCTCTTACACGGAATTTGTTTCGCACAAAATTTATATCATTACGCTCATACTGCATCGATACAAGCTTTTTTAAAATTTCATCTCTGTCCTTAACCATGCCGACTCTGATTGACAGCATAAGATTTTTATAATCATCGGGATCTCCCAGACCGTATATGCAGGACACACTCGAAACAATTATAACATCTTTTCTTTCAAGCAGTGCAAACGTCGCGCTGTGGCGCAGCTTGTCAATTTCCTCGTTTACCATGGAATTTTTTTCAATGTAGGTATCTGTCTGCGGCAAATATGCCTCCGGCTGATAATAATCATAATATGAAACAAAAAACTCAACACAGTTATTCGGAAAAAATTCCTTGAACTCGCTGCACAACTGTGCAGCAAGAGTTTTATTGTGCGCAAGCACTATGGTCGGCTTGTTTACACGTGCGATTACATTCGCCATTGTAAAGGTTTTTCCCGAGCCTGTTACTCCGAGAAGCGTCTGAAATTTTTCGCCCGAATTTATCCCTTTCACCAATGCATCAATTGCCTGCGGCTGGTCGCCTTTAGGCTCAAAATCGGATTTAAGTTCAAATTTACACACGTGCCGCTCACTCCCCTGCGATAGTTTAATAAACATATTTTATACAGTATAGCACAAATAATTCATTTTGTCAAACGTTTGTTTGGAAAATATAAAAAATCCCATATCGGTGTCAAAATATGTATACCGATACGGGATTTTTGCCGATTGTTATTGCTCACTTGCGCAATGCTTTCACAAGAATATTTACTCTTCTTGTATTTACCGATGTATATTCTTCTATACACCGGCGCACCGACTGCTGAATTTCACGGCATATATCTTCGATACGTGAACCGTATTTCAACGTTACCGTCATGTCTATATGTATGCCGTGTGATGTCTTTCGCAGATTAATATTATGAACCTGCAATACATATTTTATCCGTTTCGCCTCATGCAATGCCATTGCAATTATTACATTATCCGATATGGTAAAATCCCCCATATAGCTGAAGGTCGGGCGGACTATGGATTTATCCTCAATTGCCGCGCCTGCTCCGCCGTCCAGATTTTTTTGAAAGCGTCTTAAAGGATGCAGAAAATACCCCGAAAAATCCTGTTTGATTTCAAAGGTAGGCACGGGAATAACATGCTTCCCCTCCGAGGTGCGTATTTTATGCGCCAGCGATATTTCCTGCTCCGTTGCAATATCCTCGATTTTTATATATTCTTCAATCGGCGGCAAACCGATATTTTGGGCAATCTTATCGACCATTCCGACAGAGGTACCCAAAATCATTATACATTCAAGATGATTCTTTTTCGCTGCACGCATAACCTCATCGGTCTGTTCCTTATTCATATACAGCGCACGTCTTACCGATGCAAGCTTTGTCGGCTCGCGCTTTGCCGATGTACCTGCAAGAACCTTGCCGTGGGAAATCAGCAGACCGTCATCAATGATTGCGTCCGCACCGTATCTTTGCGAAACCATTATACTTCTGTAGCTTTTCCCCGAGCCGCTCGGCCCTACAAATGCAATTACTCTCATTTATACTTACCCTGCTTTATTTTACATGACAATGTCATCATAGCGTCCGAAATATGCACATTTTCCACAGATATACCCGACGGCAGCTTTAATTCCATATACGAAAAATTTAAAAGTCCTTTCACTCCGCCGTTTGCAAGTATATCCGCCGTTTTCTGAGCAGCGTCCTTGGGCAGGGTTAAAATAGCAATGTCCACTCTGTGTTTTTTAAGGAAGCTTTCCAGCATGTCTGCAGAAATAACCTTAATACCGTTTACAAAGGTATCTATAATTTTCTTATCGGTATCAAAAATGCCGATAATTTTAAAGCCGCGTTTGGAAAACTGATTATGGTTCGCCAAAGCACGTCCGAGATTTCCCGCACCCAGTATAATAATCGTATCCTCGTCATGCAGTCCGAGTATTTCGCCTATTGCATTATATAAGAACTCCACATTATAACCGTATCCCTGTTGTCCGAAGCCGCCGAAATAATTAAAGTCCTGTCTGATCTGTGAAGCGGTGACATTCATTTTTTTGCTTAATGCACCCGATGATACTCTTGTAATATCCTGTTCAAGCAAATCACCGAGGTATCTGTAATATCGCGGCAGACGCTTTATCACTACCGCAGGAACATTTCTTTCACTCTCTGCCATTTTCTCCGACCTTTCATTTTAACATTCATATTTTTATTATACCACAAACGCAGCGATTTGTAAAGAAAAAGGGAATGTTAAAAAACTAAGGCTGTTTAAAAAGTCAATTGACTTTTAAACAGCCTTTAAATCACTTAAAACAGTCCCATGCCGCCATATTGAACTATAAGTGCGGCAAATACTATCGAAACCATTGACAAAAGCTTAATAAGGATATTAACCGACGGACCCGATGTATCTTTAAACGGATCGCCGACCGTATCGCCGACAACCGCAGCCTTATGATTCTGACTGCCCTTGCCGCCGAAATTGCCTGCTTCGATATACTTCTTTGCATTATCCCATGCACCGCCCGAATTTGCCATCATAATAGCGAGAGCAAATCCCGATACCAGAGAACCCGCAAGCATACCCACAACACCGTTGCAGCCCAAAACAAAGCCTACAACAAGAGGTGCTATAATTCCGAGAGCGGCAGGAAGAATCATTTCCTTTAATGATGATTTTGTGCATATATCAACACACTTTTCGTAATCAGCCTCTGCCTTGCCCTCCATAAGACCCTTTATTTCCTTAAACTGACGGCGAACCTCAATAACTATCATCTGTGCCGCGCGTCCTACCGCTTTCATTGTCAGCGCACTGAACAGGAACGGCAACATTGCTCCGATAAGAAGTCCGATAAGGACAGCCGGGTTTGTTATATTCAAATCCAGTGTTCCGCCCATTGCCTTTATTTTATCGGTGTACGAAACAATAAGTGCAAGTGCGGTAAGTGCCGCAGAGCCTATGGCAAAGCCCTTTCCCGTTGCGGCTGTTGTATTTCCAAGCGAGTCAAGCGCATCTGTTCTTTCACGTACATATTCGGGAAGTCCCGACATTTCCGCAATTCCGCCGGCATTGTCCGCAACAGGACCGTAAGCGTCTGTTGCAAGAGTTATACCGAGAGTGGACAGCATACCGACCGCACTCAAGCCTATTCCGTACAGACCGCTTTCAAAGCTTGAAGCACCGCCTGCCGTGAAAAAGCTGATTATAATTGATATTGCGATAATGATTACCGGGATTGCCGTTGACATCATTCCCAGCGACATACCGTTAATGATAATCGTAGCCGAGCCCGTTTCCGACGATGCGGATAACTCCTTTGTCGGACGGTACGAATCCGATGTATAATATTCCGTAAAGAAGCCGATAAGCACACCTGCCGCCAATCCCGAAATAACCGCCCAGAATACATTTCTGTTATTCGGCAGAAGCGTATATATCAGTATTGCCGAACCGACAGCCGCAATAATTGAGCTTGCATATGTTCCGCGTCTTAACGAACCCAAGAGCATTTTCTGGTCTGCTTTTTCCTTTGTGCTTACAAAGAATGTACCGATAATCGATGACAAAATTCCCACAGCCGCTATAAGCATAGGAACAAGAACACCGTTAAAGCCAAGTCCCGCCGCTGTTGCAAGCGCACCGCACGATATAATAGAACCGACATACGATTCGTACAAATCCGCACCCATGCCCGCAACGTCGCCGACATTATCACCGACGTTATCGGCTATACATGCCGGGTTTCTCGGATCGTCCTCGGGGATGCCTGCTTCAACCTTACCTACAAGGTCTGCGCCTACGTCCGCCGCCTTGGTGAAGATACCGCCGCCCACACGTGCAAACAGTGCCATTGACGATGCACCCATTCCGAATGTGAGCATTGCCGCCATAATATCTTCGGCACTGAGCTTGAAACCTATTTTCAAAATCATAAACCACACGCTTATGTCAAGCAGTCCGAGTCCGACAACCGTAAGTCCCATTACAGAACCCGATGCAAAGGCAATTTTAAGTCCCTTATTAAGTCCCTCTCTCGCACCGTTGGCAGTTCTTGAATTTGCATAAGTTGCAATTTTCATGCCGATAAATCCCGATAAGCCGGAGAAAAATCCGCCGGTGAGAAATGCCAAAGGAACATAAGGTGTAAGAAAGCCTCTTACTGCCAGTATAATCAAAATGACAAACATTACCGCAAAAAATATACCTACGGTTTTATACTGACGTTTCAGATAAGCCATGGCACCTTTTCTGATTTTACCGCTTATATGCGCCATCGTTTCCGTTCCCTCGGGTTTTTTCTTTACCGAGAAAAAGTTAATCGCCGCAAACACAAGGGCGATAATCGCACAGACAAGCACAGCCGTTGCTGCATAGTTTTCCATATTAAACACTCCTTTGTAATTATTTTATTGGACACATGCAAAACTCCGAATATATAAAGCTTATGCAATTTTATGAATATTCCCCATCCGTTTTGTCACCATAAATCAACATCTAACATATAGAAAAAAGTACTCTGATTCGGTATAACTTTATAAATGTGGTTTTAACGCGTCAAATCCTCACAAACAGCGCAAATAACTCATCTTATATGTATTTTTTCACCGTCAAACACGGTTACCCCATATCCTTCTCCGGTTTTAATACCTTTTTCAAGCCATTTCGCCACATTTTTTTGAAGGGTTGTTTCTTTCGGAAGCTCCAAGGGGTTGCCGTTATAATTTTTTGAAAAGATTCTCCATGCATCTTTAAATGTGTCGTCCTCTCTTTTCATTATAATATCAAAGCAGTCCCCGAATTTTTTTATATTTGAATTTTCCGGAAAAGCCTCTCTTATATCAGGATCCAACAGCCATGAAGAACACACAATTGCCATATTACCGGTTTCATGGTAAAATTCATAGGCTTTTTTCATTGACTGCACAACCGAATCCATATCCAGTTTTCCCGATGATGGAATGTGGACATTATAAACAGCATCTCCGTTTTTCAGATGTATCTCTTTCCCGGTATATTCTTCACATTTGAATTTTGCTCTTTCAAACTGCAAACGTCCGAGTGCAAAACGCTTCAAATGATAAAAATCGGGAAACCAAACCCCTACGAATGTTCCCCATATTCCATACACTTGGTGACATTCTTCAAGCTTCCATTTTAAATCATGCATTGATGCCCAAAATATTTCCTCATCTATACCTGCCTTTTTATATCTTTCCAAAAGCGGGTTTGCCGCATTGATAAAAAATATAAGCTGTTCCGTATATTCGCTGACACCGGTATTCATAGCTTTTATTTTATCAAATGCTTCATTTACCGTACAATTTTCATAACAAAAGTCTTTTGCCGCCGCAGCAATACGTTCCGAATCATACTCATTTTCCGCTGTCAAAAGGTAATCGATTGCTTCAGCCGGAAAATCAATTTTTTCCATGATTTCTTTTGATTTCATTTTATATCCATTCCTTTCCGTACCGCAAGGCACAACGTTCAGTCTGAAAAGTCGGACTTCAAGCAACACTCACCCCCATGCTATTTCTAATTATTTTATATCTGCATATCAGCTTTGTCAACGTTTTTAACAATATTGTAATCCATTGTTAATATATCCGGCGGCGGCAAAAATATTCTTCCTGAATTTCACCAAAAAGAGTGATTTTATTACATACTTTATAAATCATATCATAAATATGTGTATTTTTTACAGCACTTTTATCAGATTTACCATTTCCAATGCCGACATAGCGCAATCATAACCCTTGTTGCCTGCCTTTGTACCTGCTCTCTCAACAGCCTGCTCTATCGTATCGGTTGTAAGCACGCCGAAGAGAATCGGTATCTCCGTTGACATTGCCGCCTGTGCTATTCCCTTTGAGGTCTCGGCACACACATAATCGTAATGGCTTGTGGCTCCTCTTATCACAGCACCCAGACAAATAACCGCATCATATTTTCCCGACTCCGCCATTTTCTTTGCTATCATCGGTATTTCATATGCTCCCGGCACCCATGCCAAGGTCATATCGTTTTCTTCAACACCGTGGCGTTTTAAGCAGTCCTCCGCTCCCGACACAAGCTTTGATGTTATAAACTCGTTGAATCTCGAGGCAATAACCGCCACCTTCATACCTTTTCCGCAATAATTTCCTTCCAGTAATTTCATTTTAATCATTTCCTTTCTATATTTTAATATTTGAGCATATGCCCCATTTTGTGCTGTTTTGTTTTAAGATAGAACTCGTTTTCTTTTTTCGCCTTAATCTGAATCGGTATACGTTCCGTTATTTCAATCCCGTATTCGGTCAAATCCGAAATCTTTTCAGGATTGTTCGTCATTATACGGAGTTTCTGCGCACCTAAATCACGGAAAATCTGTGCGCCCTCGCTGTAGTCGCGCAAATCCGGCGCAAATCCGAGCTTTACATTTGCTTCAACCGTATCATATCCCTGCTCCTGCAGGCTGTATGCCTTAATTTTATTAAGCAGACCTATTCCTCTGCCCTCCTGACGCAGATAGAGCAGTATCCCTCTGCCCTCCTCATTGATTTTGCGCATAGCCTCCGCCAGCTGTTCACCGCAGTCACAGCGGTTTGAACCAAACACATCTCCCGTCAGACATTCGGAATGTACCCTGCACAGTACAGGCTCACCGTCAGATACATCGCCCTTGACAAGTGCCACATGCTGACCGCCGGTTATAAGGTTTTTATAACCGTATATATCAAAATCACCGTACTTTGTGGGAAGCTTAGCCTTAGTAATGCGCTCCATGAATTTATCATGCATTTTTCTGTAGCTTTGCAGCTGTTTTATTGTTATAAATGTGAGATTATATTTTTTCGCCAGCTCCGTAAGCTCCGTTTTACGCATCATTGTGCCGTCATCTGCCATTATTTCACAGCAAAGTCCGACCTCGTTAAGTCCCGCAATTCGCATTAAATCAACGGTTGCCTCGGTATGTCCGTTTCTTTCGAGTACTCCGCCTTTTTTAGCCTCCAGAGGAAACATATGACCGGGACGTCTGAAATCGGACGGCTTGACATTCGCATTTACACACATTCTCGCCGTCAGTCCGCGTTCCTCCGCCGAAATACCGGTCGTTGTGTCAACATGGTCTATGGATTCCGTAAATGCGGTTTCGTGATTATCGGTATTATGCGTCACCATCGGTCTTAATCCGAGCTTATTAATATATTCCCTGCTCATCGGCATGCATATAAGTCCCTTTGCATGTGTTGCCATAAAGTTTACATTCTCCGTTGTCGCATATTGTGCGGCACAGATCATATCACCTTCGTTTTCTCTGTCAGGATCGTCCGTCACAAGTATAATTTTTCCGTTCCGCAAATCCTCAACCGCTTTTTCTATACTGTCAAATTCAAACATTGATTTTCATTCCTTTCCTAAAATCCGTATTTTCTGAAAAAGTCCTCCGTAAGCTCCTCCTGCTTTGAACACAGCTTTTCCACATATTTACCTATTATATCACATTCGATATTAACCTTATCTCCCGATTTTCTGCCTAATAGCGTGGTTTCCTTGCCCGTATGAGGTATTACCGATACGCAAAGCGCATCTTTATACACCTTTGCCACGGTAAGGCTTATGCCGTCAACGGCAACGGAGCCTTTCATAACAATATAGTGCATAAGGCTTTCATCAGCCGTAATCGTTACCCATACGGCATTTTCCTCACGTTTCAGCGAAGTTATAATTCCCGTCCCGTCAATATGTCCCGACACTATATGTCCTCCGAACCGTCCGTTTGCACTCATTGCCCTTTCGAGATTTACACTGCTGCCCTTTTTCAGCAGTCCAAGATTGCTTCGCCTTACCGTTTCTGCCATTACATCCGCTAAAAACACATTGCCGTGTATTTCGGAAGCGGTAAGACACACACCGTTCACGGCAACGCTGTCCCCCGTTTTTAAGTCGTCAAATATCTTGCTGCCCTTTATTTCAAGCACGCATGAACGCACACCCTTTTTTACGGAGCATACAGCTCCGACTTCTTCAATTATTCCGGTAAACATTTTGCTATCACCTCATATTCGGTCAAAATATCATCATCAAAAAGCTGCACCATGGGATTTTTCAGCATTACCGAATTATTAATATCCGTAATACCCAATGCATCAAAAATATTTTTCCCGTCACCGCCTGTAATTTTCGGAGCGGTATATATTTGCAGCTTATTTACCTTTCCGCTTTTTATCAATGCGGTATTTACGGCAGCACCGCCCTCAGTCAAAACACTATCAAGCTTCATGTCTCCTATTTTCTTAATAAGCTCCGCAAAATCGACATGACCGTCTTTGGGATTAGTGTATATCACATTTACACCCATTTCCTTAAGACGTTCTTCCTTTTCTCTGTCGCCGAATGCCGCAGCCACATATGTCGGAATTTCGCGTGCTGTTTGCACTATGCGGCTGTCAAGCGGTATTCTTAATCCGCTGTCGGCTATAAATCTCACAGGATTTGACGGATTTTCAATTCTGCAGTCAAGCATCGGATTGTCTGCAAGCACCGTTCCTATACCGGTGAGAATTGCCGCAGCGCGTTTCCGTGTTTCGTGAACATGGCGCCGTGATTTTTCATTTGTTATCCATTTTGAGCTGCCCGTTACGGTTGCCGTTTTTCCGTCAGCAGTTGCGGCGGTTTTCAGTATCAGATACGGCTCATTCGTTGTAATGAAATGAAAAAATATATCATTTATCGCGTCACATTCACTGCGCATTACATTTTCAACAACCTCTATGCCATGCTCCCGAAGCTGTCTTATGCCTTTTCCGGCAACAAGCGGATTCGGATCCGATGAACCTACATACACTTTTTTTATGCCCGATTCGATAACGGCATCGGTACACGGCGGATTTTTACCGTAATGACAGCACGGCTCAAGAGTCACATACATTTGTGCGCCGCACGGATTTTCCGTGCAATTTTTCAGCGCATTCCTCTCGGCATGCAGCTCGCCGTATTTTTCATGAAAGCCCTCTCCGATAATTTTGCCGTTTTTGACTATTACCGCACCGACAAGAGGATTGGGATTTACAAACCCTATTCCCTTTTTTGCCAGCTCTATTGCTCTTGCCATGTAATTTTCCATAAAAAAATTCACCCCGAATAAGCATCGGGGTGATATGAACAAGCCAAAAAATACATCTTCTCTCATCCGGACTTTACCGTCGGTTTTGGAATCGCACCAAATCAGCATACGCTCACGGACTTACGGCAAAAGCCGAATACCGTCGGTCATGAATTGCACATAACCCCGAAGATTTATATATATAATATATCACACAAGCTCCACTGTGTCAATAGATTATCTTAATTTTTTTACGTCTGCATTTTTTCTTTAAAGTACTTGCATTTTAAAGAAAACTATTGTATAATATATTTTGTTACGTAATATGCACCTGTAGCTCAGCTGGATAGAGTGTCAGACTCCGACTCTGAAGGTCGTGCGTTCG
>CAJKHT010000020.1 GCA_905199755.1 uncultured Eubacteriales bacterium
TATTATCATTTTGGAGCCAAATTTGAGGTTTACACAAAATGAGGGACTGCCCCTTTTAATAGCCGGGCAGATATTGATATTAAAGAAAGGGGCTGTTTAAAAAATCAATTGACATTTTAAACAGCCTTAGCTTTTTCAAGGGGATAGGAAAAAAGATTTGTAATACCGGCGATATGTGTTTTTGCTTCTTTTCTTGAGTTCCGGAGTTTTTTAACATCCCCTTTTTTTATTTTGTGAAGTCAAAGTCACACTGTCTTAGAAATTCCTTTGCCATAAGGGTTGCACCCATTTGGTTCGGGTGAACTCTGTCCCATGCAATGCATGAGGAATGGCGTATTTTGCAGAAATCCTCATACATTTTCTGAAAATCAACAAAACGGCAGCCGTGCTTTTCGGCAAGACGGCGGCATATTGCGCCGTACTCGTCCATTCTTGCACGCATTTTATCCTCGCGGTTCGGCTCCATGTAATACGGTGTGAGAATAAATATTCCCTTTACCGTGTCCTTTACGCGGAGTATCATTTCCTCAACGTTTTTTTCGTATTCATCGGGCTGCACCTGACAGTCAAGCATGGCAGGAGTGTCAAACTGACGCCATACATCATTTATTCCGATGCATATCGAAACCCAGTCGGGCTTAAGGCTTACAACATCTCTGTCAAAGCGTTCAAGCAAATCACGGCTTGTATTGCCGGATATTCCCGAATTTGTAATTCGTATATTAAGCTCGGGATAACCCGTTACCAGATAATTTTCAACTACTCTTACATAGCTTCTGCCCAGATTGTCGAAAAGACCTTCGCCCACGGGCTGAGTGCTTCCCATATCTGTTACCGAATCTCCGGCAAATACAATTCTGTCATTATTTTCAAAAATCATTTCAAATTCCTCCGTTACAGTATCGGCTCGCCCAGACACTCGTCAAGGCTGTCGCATATATCGTGCTTATGCATATCCTTGCCTATGAATACAAGCTTAATCATTCTGTCGCCGGCTTTTTCGTCCCAGCCGTCCATTAGGTCGGGATTCTGCTTAAGAAATTCTTTAAGCTGCTTTTCGGTTGCGGAAGCGTACCATCTGCCGTTTTCGTACATCTGTATCTGCTTTCCCGCCTGCTCCAGAACGTAAGACATATTGTTGTCGTCCTGCGCCCAGATTATGCCCTTGCAGCGGATAATCTCTTTGGGGAAGTCATTAAGCCATTTTTCCAGCTTGTCCATGTCAAACGGCTTGCGGCGATAGTATACGAATGAGCTTATTCCGTATTCCTCGGCTTCGCCCTCCTCCTCGTTGTGGCAGTGGTCATGGTGATGGTGGTGGTGATGATGATGTCCGTGTTCATGCTCGTCATGGTCGTGGTGATGCTCGTGCTCGTCATGGTCATGATGATGTTCATGCTCATCGTGTTCATCATGGTCGTGATGATGCTCATGCTCGTCGTCATCGTCATCGTGTTCGTTATCCTCGTTTTCAAATTCCTGTATCCAGCCTGCCGACGATACAGCCTTGTCAAAGTCAAATTCCTTTGTGTCAAGCACATCACTCATGCTGACCTTTGCATAATTCGTCTCAATAATTTTTGCATTCGGCTGGAGTGTTTTTATAACCGCCTTGACCTTTTTTAAATCCTCAGCCGAAACCTCGTCAACCTTGTTGATTATGATTTTCGTACAGAACTCAATCTGCTGAATAAGCAGATTTTCAATGTCCTCTTCATCGGGATTTGCCTGAAGCAGCTTGTCGCCGCCGGCAAATTCATCAACCAGTCTGCACGCATCGACAACGGTCACAACGCAGTCCAGACGGCACAGCTTGGGAAGCTTTGATGACGGGTTCGAGCCGTCAAGCATTGTGATTGTCTGAACAATCGGCATGGGCTCGCATATTCCGCTTGCCTCGATTAACAGATAATCGAATTTTCCGCTCTGCGCAAGCTCCGCAATCTGCTTCATAAGGTCAACCTTAAGCGTGCAGCAGATACAGCCGTTTGTCAGCGGTACAAGGCTGTCGTCCTTTTCGGTCACGACTCCGCCGTTCTGTATAAGTGACGCATCTATATTTACTTCGCCAATATCGTTTACGATAACGGCTGCCTTATAACCCTCCTGATTGGAAAGAATATGGTTCAAAAGCGTGGTTTTTCCGGCGCCGAGGTAGCCTGTAAGAAGTGTTACCGGTAAAATTTTGTTTTTCATGTATATCACATTCCTTTCTGTAAGTACATGTTACAGTTTAGTTTTTTAAGCTTTGCAGCGGAGCGGGTATTCTGCCGCCTCTGCCGATAAATGCTTCGCTTGAATATTTTTTAACGGGCATTACGGGGCCTGTGCCGAGAAGCCCGCCGAATTCGACAATATCGCCCTCTTTCGTACCCGGAGCCGGGATAACGCGTACAGCGGTGGTTTTTGAGTTTACCATACCGATAGCCGCCTCATCGGCAATGATTGCGGAAATCGTTGCCGCGGAGGTATCGCCCGGTATTACAATCATGTCGAGACCTACCGAGCATACGCATGTCATGGCTTCAAGCTTTTCAATTGAAAGTGCGCCCGACTTTGCCGCGGCAATCATGCCTGCGTCCTCGCTTACGGGAATAAATGCGCCCGAAAGTCCGCCGACATAGCCGGAAGCCATTATGCCGCCTTTTTTAACCGCATCGTTAAGGAGTGCGAGTGCGGCGGTGGTACCGTGGGTACCGCACTGTTCAAGTCCCATTTCTTCAAGAATATATGCAACGCTGTCGCCTACCGCCGGGGTAGGGGCAAGCGATAAGTCCACTATACCGAAAGGAACATTGAGCCGCTTTGAAGCCTCCATTGCGACAAGCTGTCCCATTCTTGTTATCTTAAATGCCGTTTTCTTAATCGTTTCCGCAACCTGACCGAAATCACAGCCGCGCACCTTTTCAAGAGCACATTTTACAACTCCCGGACCGGATACACCGACATTTATAACACATTCTCCCTCTCCCTCGCCGTGGAAAGCGCCTGCCATGAACGGATTATCCTCAACGGCATTGCAGAATATTACAAGCTTGGCGCATGCAAAGCCCTGTGTGTCTTTGGTGAGCTCTGCCGCATGCTTTACGATTTCTCCTGCCTGTTTTACCGCGTCCATGTTAATTCCGGCTCTTGTCGAGCCTACGTTTATGCTTGAACATACCAAATCGGTTGATGCAAGCGCCTCGGGAATTGACGATATAAGTATTCTTTCACCGTTCGTATAACCCTTATGCACCAAAGCGGAATATCCGCCTATAAAGTTTACACCACATTCCTTTGCCGCTTTGTCGAGAGTTTTTGCAATTCTTACGCATTTATCTATGTTGGGTGAATCGAGTGCATCTATAAGCGTTGAAATCGGTGTAACCGAAATACGCTTGTTGATTATGGGAATACCGAATTGATTTTCTATATCCTCGCCCGTCTTTACGAGATTTTTTGCATATGAAACGATTTTCTCGTACACCTTATCGCAAACCTCGTCAATATCGGGGCCTGCGCAGCTTTTTAAGGAAATACCCATTGTTATTGTTCTTATGTCAAGGTTTTCCTTGTCTATCATGTCGATTGTTTCGATTATTTCAAAAGGATTTATCAATTTTCTTTCCCCCTATATACGGTGCATCGAGGTAAATATTTCCTCTCTCTGCACGTGAATTGAAAGCCCCATTTCTTCTGCCGTGACATTGAGCTTGTCCGTGATTTCCTGAATTGAGGTTTCGGAGCTTCTGAAGTCCACAAGCATTATCATTGTGAACATATCCTCCATTATTGTCTGTGAAATATCCTGTATATTAATGCCGTTTTCGTACAATGCAGTGCTTACCCGTGCGATAATGCCCGTTCTGTCCTTGCCGACAACCGTTACTATTGCTTTCATATCTGACTCCGTTTCCGCCGTATTCACGGCATTTTAAATTTCTTTTCTCTGTCTTAACGCTTCGTACATTATAACTCCGGCAGCCACGGAAGCATTAAGCGAATTTATTTCGCCGTACATGGGAATACTTGCGATGAAATCGCATTTCTCACGTACAAGGCGGCTTATGCCGCTGCCCTCACTGCCGATAACTATTCCCAGTGCGCCCTTTAAATCGGTCTTGCGCATATCATAGCCGTCCATATCCGCGCCTGCAATCCACAAGCCTTTTTTCTTAAGATAGTCTATTGTATCGGAAATATTTGTGACCTTTGCTACGCCCGTATATTCCACCGCTCCGGCAGAGGTTTTTACCGCCGCACTGTTCAGTCCCGCACTGCCGCGCTTGGGTATGATTACTCCGTGTACTCCGGCGCAGTTTGCGGTTCTTATGATTGCGCCGAGATTGTGCGGATCCGTGATTTTGTCGCATATAATCACGAACGGCGGCTCGTTTTTCTGCTCCGCTCTTTTCAGAATGTCGTCAACGCTTATATAGCCGTATTCGCTTACAAACGCAATAACACCCTGGTGGTTTGCACCCTCCGCAAGTGTGTCGAGCTTTGTTTTCTCCGTTTCCTGTATTATAATTCCGGCTTCCTTTGCCTTTTTCACAACCGAAACAACGGAACCCTCGTATCTGCCTTTTTTAATAAGTATCTTGTCAATCGTGCGCCCTGCCTTTATGGCTTCAAGCACAGGATTTCTGCCTATGATTTTATCCTCCATCTTATCTCCCTTATGCCACAAAAGGGCGGCTGCAAAAACAGCGCCCTCTTTATGTTTTATCTCGGATTATTTACGAAAAAACTTATCGTGGATAGCCGCAACAGCCGCCTCCGCGTCTTTTCTGTCAACCAGAACGGAAATCTTTATTTCCGATGTGGCAATCATATTTATGTTGATGTGTGCATTGTAAAGCGCCTCAAACATTGATGATGCAACACCCGAATTGTTTACCATGCCGGCACCTACGATAGATACCTTTGAAACATCTGCCGTTGACTTGATTTCGCGCGCCTTTATAATATTGTTTTTCTTTTCAAGAAGCTCGAGAACCGTCGGCAAATCGCTTTCCTTTACGGTAAAGCTTATATCCTTGCTTATGCCGTCGCCGATTGACTGAATTATAAGGTCAACGCTTATGCCGTTTTCAGCCAGCATACTGAATACGCTGAACGCTTTCCCCGGAGTGTCCTCCACGCCGCACAAAGCGATTCTTGCCACATCATTATCCCTTGTTACTCCTCTTACAAGCATCTTTTCCACTTGAGCTACCTCCTCAACATATGTTCCTTCATTATTGTTCAGACTTGATTTAACCGCTAATTTTACATTGTATTTCTTTGCCATTTCAACACTCCTGTTGTGCAGAACGTTTGCACCCAAGGACGCAAGCTCCAGCATTTCGTCATATGAAATTTCATCAAGCTTGAATGCGTCCGGCACTATTCTCGGGTCGGTTGTGTACACTCCGTCAACATCGGTGTATATCTCGCATACATCGGCATGAAGCGCCGCCGCAAGAGCAACCGCCGACGTGTCGGAGCCGCCTCTGCCGAGAGTTGTTATATCATCATACTTATTCATACCCTGGAATCCGGCAACAATTACTATTCTCTTTTTGTCAAGCTCGGACTTTATTCTTTCGGCATCAATTCTCTTTATTCTCGCATTGCCGTAGTGTGTATCCGTTATCATGCCTGCCTGCCAGCCTGTCAGTGAAATAACGGGGTAGCCGAGTTTTTCTATTGCCATTGCCAGGAGTGAAATTGAAATCTGCTCTCCCGTTGAGAGGAGCATGTCAAGCTCACGCTTTGATGCGTGAGGATTAATCTCCAATCCTTTTTCTATCAGCTCATCGGTTGTGTCACCCTGTGCCGATACCGCAACAACCACATTATTCCCTGCCTTGTAGGCATCCGTTATACGTCTTGCAACGTTCATAACGCGCTCTGCGTTCTTGACGGAAGTACCGCCGTATTTCTGTACAATAAGTCCCATTTTTCTACCTCCATAATTATATTCGATAAGGGCTGAACCCCGTCATTGCTTTATTATATATAATACGTCCGGACATTTTATATTGTGCCGCATTAATCTGTCTGCGACAAAACCGCCCCCACATTATCGACCGATAATATACGGCATGTCCATTCGTGCGAATTTTCCTTAAAAAACCGATGCATTTTACCGTTAAATTCCGTACCGCTTTCAACAATCGAGATTATTGTCGGTCCGGAACCGCTTAAATATGTTGCCAATGCACCTGCCTCGTAGGTTTTTTCAAAAATCTCATCAAAGCCGTCAATATAGCTTTTACGGTAATTCTGATGCATTTTATCCCTTACGGCTTCCTTTAAAAGCTCCGTTTTTCCGCTGACCAGCGCCGACTGAAACAATGATGCGTGCGCAATGTTGAATACCGCATCGCGGAACGGTACGGTTTCGGGAAGAACCTCTCTCGATTTTTTCGTTGCCACAAAATAATCGGGAATCATGACCGCGAATTTCATTTTCGGGTTTATTTTCGAGCTGCATGTTATCGCATGCTCCCCGTCAAACACAGATGCGCAAAAGCCGCCGTAAAGCGCCGGTGCGGCATTATCGGGGTGTCCCTCCATCTGCGATGCAAGGTCGAGAATTTTTCCGTAGTCAAGCTTTCGCCCGATGATTGCGTTTGCCGCAAGCATGCCGCCTATTATGCAGGCGCTGCTGCTGCCAAGACCGCGCGTCATCGGAATGTCGCTGTCCTGCGTTATGCGTATGCCGCGCGCTTTGTAATCCGTATACTCAAACACATTCATCATTGCCTTGTATATCAGATTATTTTCGTCCTTCGGAACGAAATTCTGCGCATTGAGCGTGTTTATTTCCAGTCCCTCGTTAATTTCCTCAATTTCAAATCTGCTGTACAGATTAAGCGCAACACCGAGAGTATCAAAGCCGGCTCCCATATTTGCACTCGATGCCGGGATTTTTACTTTAATCATCTGCCAGCACCCTTATGCATGAAATTACTCCCGAAAGCTTTTTAAGCTTTTCTTCCTTTTCGCTGCCCGTAAGCAGGGGAGTGATAAATACCGTTTCGTTGTCTGAAATATTATCCGCAAATTCCGCTGCGCCGAATACGTCAAGAACCTCCTTGTCCGACCCGGTGCATCTTACAAAATACTTAAAGCTCTTGTCATCGGCAGATGCAGCACTGTCTGCGGTTTTCTTCCATATAATCTTTTTGCTTCTTTCAAAGTGCTTTATGCTGTCAACTATATCCGCAACAACAGCCGATGCCGTCGGCAGCTTGCCTGCGCCCTTTCCGTAAAACATTACGTTGCCCACACAGTCGCCCGTTACCATTATTGCGTTATATACTCCGTCCACACCCGAAAGCGGGGATGTGTTCGGAACGAGCATGGGGCTTACTACGGCATAGGTCTTGCCGTTATCCAAAAATTCGGCATATCCGATAAGCTTGATTACGCTGTTCATCTGGGAGGCGCTTTTTACATCCTCAAGGGTTATTTCGGTTATACCCTCTGTTTCTATATCGTTGTAATCAACATTTTTTCCGGAGGCGAGCGATGCAAGAATTGCAATCTTTCTGCATGCATCGTAACCCTCAACGTCGGCTGCCGGGTTTTTCTCGGCATAGCCCTTTGCCTGTGCTTCGCTTAAAGCGGTGTCAAAGGTTTTTCCGTCCCTTATCATCTGATTTAATATATAATTTGTCGTACCGTTAAGTATTCCCGCAATTTTTTTAATATTATTCGCGGTAAGGCACTGATGCATAGGTCTTATTATAGGAATACCGCCGCCCACGCTTGCCTCAAAGAAATAGTTTACGTTCTTTTCGGCCGCAAGCTCCAGAAGCTCTGCGCCGTATGTCGCAACAAGCTCCTTGTTCGACGTTACAACGCTCTTGCCTGCCGCCAAAAGACTTTTTGTAAATTCATATGCCGGGTGCAGTCCGCCCATAACCTCTGCGGCAACAGTCACCTCATCATCATTCAAAATATCATTGAAATCCTTTGTGAAAAGCTCCTTTTCAGGGTGATCGTCAAAGTCGCGTATGTCAAGTATATATTTAATCTCAACAGGCTCTCCGTTTGTGTTGCGGCAAAGCTTATCCGCATTCTTTTTGATAATATCGTAGACACCGCCGCCCACAGTACCATAACCCATTATTGCAATTTTCGCCATTCTCTGCGCCTCCCTGAATTAATATGTAGAAAAAACTATACTATAATCAAATATATTATCATATTTTATATTTAAAGTCAATATCCCGAATAACAAAACTGTCTCGCATAACCCGTGGTTTTTTTGTATATTTTTAGGGTTAAACGGGGATTTTTCACAGACGGCATTCGTCAATAAAGCCGGCGCATTTATCCTCGCCGACAATCACATGGTCATATACGATTATGCCCATCAGCGTCATTGCGGTGATTATCAGCTTTGTTGCAGTTCTGTCACTGTCGGACGGAGTTAAAATTCCGCTCGGATGATTGTGTGCAAGCACAATCTTGCGTGCCTGAAATTTCAGTGCAAGCAGCACCATGGTGTTTATGTTCAGTTCAACATTTTCAAAGCTGCCTTCAAAAATCCAGTCGCCGCGTATTATTCTGTCATTGCCGTCAAGGCAAAGCATGTAAAGCGCTTCTCTTTTCTTGTCGGTAAATATTTCAAGAAAGGTTTTTTCGGGATGATTTTTGTCATAAAGCTTTCTTTTCCTAAGCTCGCGCTTATCGCGGCAATAGCTGAACATCTTTTCCTGCTTTTTCAGATATTCCGCCGTTTTCGTGCCTATGCCGTCTATCTGCACAAGCTCCTTTATATCGGCATGCAAAACATTTTCTATACTTCCGAATTTGTCGATTATGTCATGTGCGATTTTGTTCGTGTCGCGTCTCGGAATTGCGTCAAACAGCATAAACTCCAGAACCTCATGCTCTGCCCAGCCCCTAAAGCCGCTCTGCTCGTACCTTTCGCGCATGCGCCGTCTGTGTCCGGCATGAGGATTTTTGCTATTGTCAGTTGTCATAAGTATCCCGCCCCAAAAATAGTTACAGATATATTATATACCATATATTATTTGTTTGTCTACAAAAATTTATTGCGAAACGGCATTTATTTCATCATCAGCCGAAAACGAAACAACAACTCTGTGCGGCAGACACACAATCGGCTCTGATTTTCCGTGGATTTTGCCCTGCTTTACGCACAGCTTGTCGGGGCAGTCTGCGCTCTGCATTGCGGCATAGCTTTTTCCTATAATAACGGTATTGTGTCCGCTTTCCGTTTCTATTTCCACGGTAAATGCCTCCGCATCCGACGGCGCCGTTTTCACGCTTTTGTACAGACTGCCGTCTGCGTATATATTCACCGTATCGCCGCCGTTCCCGTTACCGAATAAAATATACAGTACGCAAAAAAATGCCGCCGCCGAGAAGCTTATTATAAAAATTATATTTTTCTTCATACTTGCATAAACCAATAAAGGACTGCGATACGCAGTCCTTTATATCCGTTAATTTTCTCAGTTAAGAATTGTAACCTCGGTATCCTTATCAAAGAAGTGAATCTTGTTTGCTTCAAATCCAACCTTGATTGTATCACCGATCTTTGATGTTGAACGCTGATGTACTCTTGCGGTAAACTGTGTATCCGCAATCTTTAAGTACAGATATGTTTCTGCACCGAGCATTTCGGTTACTTCAACGTAAGCCGAGCATATAGCATCGGGATATGCGGCGAGGAATGCTTCTTCATCATGAATATCCTCAGGTCTGATACCCATAACAACTTCCTTGCCGATGTACGGAGCAAGCTCAGGTCTTGAAGCCTTGCCCTCGGGAAGCTTAATCTTATCATCTGCAAAGCATGCATAAACGTCATTGCCCTCTTTTTCGAGCTTAACATTTATGAAGTTCATCTGCGGTGAACCTATAAATCCTGCAACGAACTGGTTGCAAGGCTTTGTGTAAAGGTTAGCCGGAGTATCAACCTGCTGAATAAGACCGTCTTTCATAACAACGATACGTGTACCCATTGTCATAGCCTCTGTCTGGTCATGTGTAACGTAGATAAATGTTGTCTGAAGTCTGTTATGGAGCTTCTTAATCTCTGTTCTCATTGCAACTCTGAGCTTTGCGTCGAGGTTTGAAAGAGGTTCGTCCATGAGGAATACCTTAGGACTTCTTACGATAGCACGGCCCATTGCAACACGCTGTCTCTGACCGCCCGACAAAGCCTTCGGCTTTCTGTCAAGCAGGTGTTCTATATCAAGAATCCTTGCAGCTTCGGTAACTCTCTTTTTGATTTCATCCTTCGGAGTCTTTCTGAGCTTCAGAGCGAATGCCATGTTCTCAAAAACAGTCATATGCGGATAAAGAGCGTAGTTCTGGAAAACCATTGCGATGTCTCTGTCTTTCGGAGCAACGTCATTAACGAGCTTGCCGTCTATGTAAAGCTCACCCTCCGATATTTCCTCAAGACCTGCAATCATTCTCAGTGTTGTTGACTTACCGCATCCCGAAGGACCTACAAGAATAATAAATTCCTTGTCTGCGATGTCAAGGCAGAAATCGCCGACAGCGGTAACTCCGCCGGCATACCGCTTATAAATGTGTTTTAACTCTAAATTTGCCATTTTACAAATTCCCCTCTCATCTTATAGAAAATTTACACTATGCAATCATATATCACGATTGTTTTGATAAAGCATCTTTGCACACACAGATGCCTCTTTAACATGTATTTATGATAACATATTTCAAAGAAAAATGTTAGTCTTATAATTCACAAAAATGCAAATTTTATTTAGTAAAAATCCACAAACATATTATTTTACTTGATTTTCGGGTATTTTAAGCGCAAAAAAACCATATAACAAGACCCCTGTTTTTAGTGCAGAATTACCAAATACCGATTTTTTGTGTGCTTCCTCATTTTTGTGTGCCGATGATATTTTTCTTATATATATTGGGCGACATTCCGACATGTTTTTTAAACACGCGGCTGAAATAGAGCGAATCCCTGTAGCCGAGAAGCTCCGCAATCTCGCCGTTTGTCATTGTGGTGTCAATCAGCAGCTGCTTTGCCTTTTCAAGCTTTATCATCGTGCGGTAGGCATGCGGCGAAAGTCCCGTGTATTCTCTGAACAGCGCAATAAAATAGTAAGGATCCATGCAGCATTCCTGTGCATAACCGCGTATTGACGAGGTGTCGTTCATACATGAGTTCATTTTCTCGATTGCCGGAATAAGCTTATCGTATTTGTGAGTGTTTCTGCGGTATGCCGGTACACACAGTGCCCGTGCCGCCGATGCAATAACCGAAAGAAAAATCGCACGGCAGAAAAGCTCAAAGCCGGGACGGGCAAGCTGAATTTCACGCGTAAGCTCAAAAACGTATTCGCCTATTTCGTCGCAGCTGCCGACGGTGCAGTGCTTTACTCCCGAAAACCCCGCCTCCTTTAAAACCTCATCGGCGCCCGTTCCCGTAAAGTGAATCCAGTATGCCTTTGTTCCGCAGCCGGCACAAAAACAATAGCGCTGCGGTTCAAAAGGACGGTATAAAAGCAAATCTCCGCCGTGAGCCGTGCGGTATGCTCCGTCCGAAAAATACATCGCGCGTCCGCCTGCAATATATATAAGCTGATAGTCCGTTCTTCCGTCCGGTCTGTCCGTTTTTATGTCCCTGCCCGTCACCTCATAAAAGCCGCAGCTGTTCACCGTGATGTATTCGTCTGTCGTTCTGTCCGAACAGGTCTGATTTTCTCCGTTTATAATCTGCACAATATTTTCCCTCCGTTTATTTCCTATTATAATGTATTTTACGGTGTCGGTCAATACGAAAATCACAATTTTGTCCATAAATTTCTCAATAAAATGCATATGAAAACCGTGCAGGTATATGCTATATTATACTTAAGAAAAATGCCGTATAAGGCGGCGGAAGGCTTGTGCCGTGCGGCACGGAAAGGAAATAATTATGAGAGAAAAAATTCTTCTTGACAACGGCTGGAAATTTCATTTCGGGGATATAAATATCGATTATCCGCGGACAAAAGGCCCTGTCTATACACAATCAAAAACGGAAACTATGAAATGGGGCCCGGCAGCATGCGATTATGACGATAACTCGGATTCCTACAGCACAGGTATAATCAATACGGACTATTGGGAGGACGTAAATCTGCCGCATGACTATATAATAGGTCAGACTCCCGACATTAAAAACAACAACACACTCGGCTATTTTGATTATCAAAACGCATGGTACAGAAAGCGCTTCACTCTTGACGAAAGCGATAAAAACAAGCGTATTACGCTGTTTTTCGAGGGTATCGCAACCAATGCAACGATATATTTAAACGGCTGTCTCATAAAGCATAACTTCTGCGGCTATAATTCGTTCGAGGCGGACATCACCGATTTTGCGGTGTTTGACAAGGAAAATGTGCTTGCGGTTTATGTCGATACCACGCATCATGAGGGCTGGTGGTATGAGGGAGCAGGCATTTACCGCCATGTATGGCTCATCAAAACCGCAATGACTGCCGTTGATTTGTGGGGTGTTTACATAAATCCCGTAAAGAACGGGGACGAATGGAGCGTAAATATCGGAACAACAGTAAGAAACGACAGCGTGACGGACGACAGTGTGACGGTTTCGTCGGTTATAAAGGACGCTGACGGCAGCGTTATTGCCGAAACGGGCGGTGCGGCGCTCGCCGTAAGCGCAAAATCCAAATCGGAGGCGGAGCAGAAAGCATATGTAAAAAATCCGAAGCTGTGGGATATTGACTCGCCCTGCCTTTATTATGCGGTGACAACCGTAGAGCGCGGCGGCGAGGTTATCGACGAGGTGACAAACCGTTTCGGTTTCCGTACATTTCATTTTGATGCCGATAAGGGATTTTTCCTGAACGGCAGACATGTAAAGCTGAAAGGCGTGTGCTGCCACCAGGATTACGGCATAACCGGCAAGGCAGTACCCGACAATATATACCGCTACAGAATACAGCTGATGAAAGAAATGGGTGCGAATGCCTACAGAACCTCGCATTATCCGCATGCCGAAGCGACAATGGACGCACTTGACGAAGAAGGCATGCTTGTAATGGACGAAACACGCTGGTTCACCTCAACTGACGAGGGCAGGGAACAGCTTGAAATGCTTGTAAAGCGTGACAGAAACCGTCCGTCGGTAATTTTGTGGTCTGTGGGAAACGAGGAGCCGCTGCATCTGACCGAGCGCGGAAAACGCATTACCGAGAGCCTGAAAGCCGAGGTTAAAAAGTACGATTCCTCGCGTCCCGTCACGACTGCCGTATCGCATGACGCACATCTTGCTCCGGCTGTCGGCGCGGTCGATGTAATCGGTGTTAATTATCAGCTTGAGCATTATGATGAAATACATAAAAAATTCCCCGATGTTCCGTTTTTATCCTCGGAATGCTGTGCGACAGGCTCAACAAGAGGCTGGTACATCGAGGACTGCCCAACAAGAGGCTACATAAATGCATTCGACCACGACTCGAACGCATGGTTCAGAGGACGTGAAAACACATGGAATTTCCTCATGGAAAGGGAGTGGGTTGCAGGCTGTTTCCAGTGGGCGGGGATAGAACACAGAGGTGAAACGCTGTGGCCGAGACTTTGCTCGCAGTCGGGAGCGGTGGATTTGTTCCTGCAAAAGAAGGACGCATTTTATCAGAATCAGTCGCACTGGCTCGATACTCCGATGATTCATCTTCTGCCGCACTGGAATCATGCCGGACGCGAGGGCGACCTTATAGACGTATGGGCATATACGAACTGCGAGGAGGCGGAGCTTTACCTTGACGGTGAGAGCTTAGGCATATGCAAAATCGCGCCTTTCTCGCATGCGGAATGGAAAGTACCCTATAAAAGCGGCAAGCTTACGGTTGTCGGAAGAAACGGCGGCAGGGATATTGCTTTTGACAGCATGGAAACAAGCGGCAAGGCTGCCGCATTAAGGCTTAGGCTTGAAAACGGTATTTCCGCGGCAAACGGCAGAGATATTGCGGTTGTTACCTGTTACTGTGTTGATGCCGAGGGACGTTATGTTCCCGATGCGGAGGGGTATGTGATAAGCTTCAACGCAAATAAATTCGGCGAAATTGTCGGCACGGGTTCCGATGTAAGCGACCACACCCCCGTCACAAGCCCCGACAGAAGAATGCGTGCGGGACTTTGCTCGGCGGCTGTCAGAGTCGGCACGGAGGAGGGGGATTTGAGAATTTATGCCTCCGCACCCGGTCTTGACGGTGCATCGCTCACAATAACCTTGAAGAAATAAAAAAAGCGCACATAAACCGCACCCGTATACCGTTCGGGTGCGGTTTATGTGTTTTGCACTCTTAATATTGTGCATTGACATTTACCGCATCTCATATTATAATTGTTATAATATGTAATTGCTGTTGTCTCGGAGCCGGAAGGGGAAAATCATGTACAAATACGAAACTCATCTGCATACAAGTCCCGCAAGCGCCTGTGCGCGTGCAACGGTACGCGAAGCGCTTGAATGTTATAAAAATCTCGGCTATGACGGTGTGTTTATAACAAATCATTTTCTGGACGGAAATCTCGGAATGGATAAATCACGTCCGTATGAGGAAAAAATCGAATTTTACTTTGCCGATTATGAAGAAGGATTAAAAATAGGTAAAGAGCTGGGGATAAAGGTGTTTTTGGGTGCGGAGCTTTCATACGGCGGCACAGATTTTCTGGTGTACGGGCTTGATAAGGAATGGTTTTTGAAAAATCCGCAGATAATGAAAATGCAAAAAAGCGAGGAGCTGACGTTTATGCGTAAAAACGGCGCGCTTGTGATACAGGCGCACCCGTACAGAAAGGCGGAATATATTGACCATATCAGGCTTTATCCGGAGCATATCGACGGTGTAGAGATTATAAATATACGCAGACCCGAATTTGAAAATAAAATGGCGATGATTTTTGCGGATCAATATAAGCTGCTTAAAACCGCCGGCACAGATAATCACGATGGAGCAAACCAAAAGCGTTTTGCCGGACTCTTTTCCGAAACGCCGCTTGTTGACGAGCGTGATTTTATAAACCGCGTAAGAAACGGCGAGATGAATATTTTTTGTTTTTAAGATATGAAATCTGCTATATAGGCAGGTGTTGATTTATGGAATTATATAATTCCATATTGTTACGGGTATATTATAGATGATAACCCGGAAAAGATAATTGTTCCGGGTGCATATGATTATGTTTACAAAACTTCTTTCGGTTTCGATTTTGAAAAAGACGGTAAATGTGGATAATGAGGAGGATTTATCGGGAAGATTGATAGCGGCATTTTATAAAAACGGACGAAACACGGGTATGAAATTCATAGAGCTGAAACAAGGCAGCAATACAGAGCAATTTGATTTGTCCGGCATTGATGCGGACTCGTATAAGGTATTCGTTTGGGATTCGGAACAAGGTATAATTCCGTTGCCCGTGTATAAAGCGGGAAAAATATAAACATTCTTTTTCATACTGTATTAAATCTGAAAGAAAATCGCCCGGAGCGGTACTGTCCGCTCCGGGCGAAAAGTTATGCTATGTGCGATTTTATTCAGGCTTTATTATCGCCCATTATGTCATAGCTGCGCATTACCTCTCTGCGCTCTTTCGATGCATACTGTGCGTAATATTTGTGAGTTACCTCAATATTTTTATGCCCCAGAAGCTCGGCAACCATTTTAATGTCTACCCCGTCCGCAATGAGATTGCAGGCAAAGGTACGCCTGAGTGCGTGAGGACGTGTTTTGTCGGGATCGGTTATACCCACGGTGCGGCAGTACTTTTTTAGATTTTTTTCCACACCGCCTGTCGTCAGACGTTTTCCGAGACGGTTTATAAACACAGGATCACTTTCCTTTGTGTTTTCGTCATCAAGTCTTTCCTGCATATACAAATATAATTCATTCTCCACCTGAACGGGCATAAATATTTCCTGGCGGTCTCCGCCCTTGCGTGTGACAATAAATGATGATGTTTCAAAATCTACATCATTTATATTAAGGTTTACAAGCTCGCTCACACGGCAGCCCGTACCGAGGTATGCGGTGAACAGTGCAACATCGCGCTGCCTGCGGTTTTCGTATTCCGTCAGGTCGCGCCCCGTATAATATTTTTCACCCTCGTAGATACAGTCTATAAGCGCGGCGGTTTCCTGCGTTGTAAGCGGACGCTTCATTTTGTGGTGCAGTTTTTTAAAGTCCAGCTTGTCCGTAACATTCTGGCTTATCATATCATTTTTATAAAGATACACAAACAAGCCGCGCACGCCCGAGAGCTTTCTGTTTATGCCGAACGGACTGTTTGTGCGCGTGCATTTTATATGCTTTCCGCTGATTGTGACAATTTCCGATTCGTATTCACGCAGATATGCCTGAAATCCGTTCAAATCCCTCAGAGTCACCTGCTCCATATGCTCTGCCGTAAAATCCTCGGTATTTTTCACATCGCGGAATTTGAATTTTTGCAGATATTCCAAAAACACCTTTATATCTATACTGTAGCCTATCTGCGTATTAATGCTTTCACCCGGATATGATATTTCTATGTAATCAAAGACAAAATCGGGGAGCTTTGTCAGAAAATTATGCAGATTTGTACGCTTGCTCATATAACCACCTCGGTATTATTATATAGGATTTTTTTTAAAATTTCAATAACATTCTGCAAAAAAACACCGCCGCCGGGCTGTTAACCCGACCGACGATGTGCTCTCTTTTTATTGCTTTTGACTTTTTTATCTGTACATAGGACCGTACTTCTTGCAAGCCGCATAATCCGCAGCCTGTGCGTCCTCCGTTCCGAATGCCGACCATGCGTGAGGTCTGTAAACCTTTTCTTCGGGAACATTGTGCATTGTTACGGGTATTCTCAGCATTGACGCAAGCGTGATTATATCCGCACCTACGTGTCCGCCGATTGTTACACCGTGATTTGCTCCCCAGTTTGCCATAACCGAATACACATCCTTAAATGCGCCCTTGCCCGTAAGAATAGGTGCAAACCATGTTGTGGGCCATGTGGGGTCTGTTCTCTTGTCAAGCTTTTCGTGGATTTCGTCGGGCAGTACACAGGTGTAACCCTCCGCAATCTGAATAACGGGGCCTATTCCCTCGATAAGATTTACTCTTAACATTGTGATAGGCATTTCCGCTTCCGTCTTGAAATGGCTCGAGAAACCGCCGCCGCGGAAATATTCATAGTCCGCTCTGCACCAGTCTGTCGCCTTTAAGCAAGCGTCAATATCCTTGTCGGTCATATTCCACCATTCTTTGATTGTACCGTTTCCGTCTGCGTCCTTAGCCGCACCCGTGCAGTCCATTGCCGTTGCGCCGGAATTGATAAGGTGCATAATTCCGTCCTTTGCATAGCCTGTCAGTTCTTTTCCCGTAACGCGTTTTACCGCATCGGGTGACCAGTATGTACGTACATCATGGAATGCCGGAGCTTTTCCGGTAAGAAGTGTTGCAAACATCATTGAGATGCCGTTTAACGTATCGTTTTCGGTTGCAAACGGTGTAGGCATCTTTTTGCCGTTCCAGTTAAAGGAGCTTGCCATTAACGATTCCGTAAAGTCTGCATTGGGCAGCCAGTCCGTCCAGTTACGCTGTCCCTGGAAACCGCCGGCAATCGCATTCTTGCCGAGTGCCTCCTCGTGCCAGCCCATTTCGTCAAGCTTCGGATTTCCGTAAAGAATATCGTTTACGATAATTGTAAACTTTGCAATGAACTCCCAATCCTTATCCGCGTCAACAACCTTTGATTTTTTGATAATTTCGGGGAAATTCTTTCCTGCGTTTTTATCAAAGCCCTCGGGGCAGTTCGCCTTTATCCATTTAAGAGCCTTTTCGTATTCGTCATGATCGTAAATGCCGAGCGTTATACGTCTTAAAATTTCCGTTAAATCCACAAACTCCGCGCGTATACCGAGATACTTCTGCATGAATGACATATCGCAGTATGAGCCTGCAATACCCATTGCAACGCCGCCCAGATTTACATATGCCTTGTCCTTCATCTGACCGACCGCAATCGCACCCTTTGCCCAGCGAATCATCTTTTCCGCAACATCATCGGGAACGCTGTTATCGTCAATGTCCTGCACATCGTGACCGTACATCGAGAATGCCGGAAGTCCTCGCTGTGCAAATGCAGCCATAACCGCCGCAAGATAAACCGCACCCGGTCTTTCCGTGCCGTTAAAGCCCCATACGGCTTTAACCGTATCGCCCGACAAGTCCATTGTTTCCGAACCGTAGCACCAGCAGGGTGTTACGGCAAGGCTTGCGCATACGTTCTGTGTGCTGAAATATTCCGCACATTTTGCCGCTTCCGCACCGCCGCCGATTGTGCAGGGCGAAATCACACACTCAACGGGTGTTCCGTCCTGGTAATGCACATTCTTTTCGATAAGCTCCTTTGCGGCTTTTGCCATTGCCATTGTTTTTTCTTCAAGGCTTTCTCTTACGCCGCCCCATCGGCCGTCAATTGTCGGTCGTATGCCTATTTTCGGTTTCATAAAAATTCCTCCTTATATATTTGTTCATAATTGACTTTAAATTATATGTATTGACATTTTTCAAAAACTGTCGTACACTTATACTGTAATAACTTAATTGTATCATATTCAAGGTGAATTTCAATGATATTAATTTGCAGATAATTGTTCAAAATCGACGTTGGAGGTTGTTATGTCCGATATAGAAAGAGTGTATAAATACGGAAAAACCGCGGTCGGAAAAAGCTGGGATTTCAGGACTTTGAAAAACCTGAACAGACTGTATTACATTCATGAGGGTGAAGGCACATACATTCATAACGGCAAGGAATACGGCTTTATTCCGGGCATGCTCTATTTTCTGCCGTACACGGTGAAAATCCGTCCGAAAGGCGATCCGAAAAATCCGCTGCTCCATTCCTACGCGGATTTTGAGCTTATACCCCCGATTACGGCGAATGAGCCGATTATATTCGATCCCGCAAAAGACAGCATGACGGAAACCGCCTGCACCGTATTTTTAAAGGGTGCGGAGCTTGCCGCCTGCGGCAGATTAAACTGTTCGGATATGTCCGATGAGCTTACGGGATTTTGCTTTTCCGCCGTTAAATTTCTTGCACTGCACATTTCGGAGGCAAACGGATTTCTGCCCGTCAATGACGAGATTGTTATAGATGCGCTCGAATATATGCTCGGGAATATTCATGAGCATATAAAAATCCGCGACATTGCAAAACGGTACTATATATCGGAGGACGTATTTATAAGAAGATTTTCCAAGGTTATGAGCATAACCCCGTATGCATGGCTTAAAAACATACGTTTAAAAACGGCGCGTTCTCTTCTGGATAACCGCAGCAGCCTTACGGCTGCCGCCGCGGCAGTCGGATATTCGGACGCTTCGGCATTGCTGCATGCATTGAAAAGGCAAAAATAGATTATTTTAAGGTTTCCTTAAGTCCGTGCATAAATCCGCAAAGACTTACGGTGCATATATCGCCGCCTATGGGTTTTCCGTCTATGCTGATTACGTTTGCACGCACGTCCTCATCGACCTTTACGGGATAATTTGTTACCTTATATGTATACCGCATGCCCTTTTTTCCCATATACGGTCTTAAATCAAAGCCGGATTTAAGCTGCATTTCGTTATACCTTTCATACACCTTGTCAAACGGGTCGGGGATAATCACCTCCGCACTTTCAATGCAGCGGTTCTCGACCTCCCAGCCGCAGTCCGCAAGGAAACGGATATTTGCTTCATCGTCCGCACCCGAGGCAAACAGAGCAAAAACCGCCGTTATGAAAATTATGGAAATAACAGCAATTAAATACATTCTTTTTCTCCTCATTTTAATCTCCATTCTCACACAAAATTCGTATATTAAATTATATCTTGTTTCGATTACTTATATTCCCATGTTTAAATATAAGGGACATGCAAAAACTACATTCAGAATTGTTTTATCCGACACAAAAAATCAATTCAGACATTATACGATTTAAAAGGAGATGAGAACATTGAACAAAGCTTCGCTTATACTTGTAATAATCGGTGCGATAAACTGGCTTTTGATAGGACTTTTCAAATTCGACCTTGTGGGCGCAATATTCGGCGGTCAGGCTGCGGTTGTTTCGAGAATAATTTTTATTATTGTAGGTCTTGCCGGTCTGTGGTGCATAAATCTTTTGTTTAAGAGTACTACCGAGATAAAAAACAGCTAAACAAAAGAACGGGACTGCGGCAGAGATACGGAAGGTATACCACGCTGCAGTCCCTTTATTTTACAGTGAATCCGATAAAAAGATGAACGCCAGTGCCGCAAGCAGCAGCTTATCGCTGCAGTCGTCCATAAGCAGCAGTAAAATCACCGCAAGAAGAATAATATCGTCATTTTGAATATTGTCAAGCAAGCCGCCGCCCTTATGCGGCTTTTTTTCCTCCGGCTTTTTTGCGGGAGGCTTACATTCCGGCTTTTTCTCCCTGTTATACATAACCGGCTCGGGCATATTGTTTACGCTGTAGCTGCGATACATTCTTCGTCACTCCTTCGGGGTTTTATTGCTGTCTGAATACTCCTGCAAGCTTTGTAATATTTAAAAGTCTTACCGCATTGTCTATCGAATTTCTGCGCTCAGTACGCATATACGGTCTCAAGGACATAAGAAGTCTTGACCGCGGATCGTTTTTATCGTTTGTGATTTTAGAAATTATATCACGCATCTGCATAATGTATTCAAGACTGTTATCGTTCGCTCCGCCGCCGGAGGAGTCCGACAGCGAGCTTACAACGCTTTTTATTTTATCCTCGGCATCGTCACCCAAAAGACCTTTTAAGGTTTCCATTGCATCCGCCATTCAAATCACCCCCCGGCCGCGTTACAGCGATGATATAATCTTCATTATGTCTTTCGTATTCATGCCGCGCAGTCTGCGCTTTACCTCCTCGGAATCAAGCTTTTCAAACTCTCGCATAAGCTTTGCCTTTTCGGAATCATTAAGCTGACTTTTCAGATTTTTTCCTTTCGATGAATTGAGAAAATTATTTATCTCGCGCAATTGATTTTGGTCAAAGCTTTTTAATATGTTCTCAAGTTTTGAATTCATTGCCATCAAATCCTCTCTGTACTAAATAATTATGATTTCTGTATTTATTATATGCTCCGCACAAAAAAAAGAGCATGTACCTTTTTAAAGGGTACATGCCCGCATATGCTTTATTTTTGTACAACCTCAACACTTTTTATCTCGCCCGAGGATTTGCAGTACTGTGTGAATAAATCAACATATCTGCCTACCGAAAGCTCCGTTGAATCGTCAAGGATATATCCCTCGTCGGACTCCTTGCCGTCCGCACGTATTGTCACCTCGCAGGTGTATCTGTCGGGAACCTTTGCCGCAACAATGCGTCCGTCCGAGGTTGTTACGTTTTCCTCCGCAGCTTCGACCTTAACGTCCACAATTTCGCCGAGTACCTTTTCCGAACGCTTATCGGTCAGGTTGCCGCCTTTCTTTAATGCATTCACCGTATAATCTCTTATGGAGCTTACACGTATTACGTATTCAAATGTCTCATGGGATTTAACCGAGCCTGTTATGCGGCTTTTGTATCTTACGCCTATACCTGCCGCAACAAGCACAACAAGCACAATCGCCATAACGTCTATTATGCTGATTTTTCCGCCCAGCTTTCCGTTCTTATCCATTACCATTACTCTTTGCCTCCCCTCTTATTCCGCAGTTATAACATAGCCCGTTGAAGCAAAGCCTTTTCCTCTTACGGGTATCTCCGCTCCCACCTTTATTGCCGTATCGCCTGTTTTGATTGCCGTATCCGTTACGGAGCAGTCCGCTTCAACATCTACGTAAATATCAACCTTATCCGCCACAAGCTCATTTACATATGTTCCCTCAACGCTGTTTAAGCTGAGACGCTCCGACGGCTCCGTTCTTACGCCGGTAATCACGCCGCCGTCTTTTTCCGTCAGGCTTAATGTAACCTTGTCGCCCTCATGCATTGCCTGTGCAAGCTCGTTGTTTCTTTCTTTCATCATAATGGTGATTTTCACCTTTTCGTTTTCGGACTTATGAAAAAACATAGGTCCCAGCTTTTTAAATCCCACTGCAATCACGGCGATTATCACAAGTGCAATAACCGTATCTATCACAGTCCAGCTTACTTTTTTCTTTTCCATTCCGATACCCTCTCTCCTTAGTTTTTATTTATAATCTTCATATATAAATCCTCGGTATTTTGCGTCATTGCCCGGGCGGTAAAAGTTTTTTTGAAAATTTCCTCCGCGCCCTCCGAAAGCTTATCATAGAGCATATCGTCCGTCAGAAGCTTCCGTATACCGTCCGCCAGTGCCGATGAATTTTTTTTCGGAACGACAAATCCGTTTCTGCCGTCCTTTATAACTCCGGGATTACCGCCGAAATCCGAAACGACCGCCGGAACACCTATGCTCATTCCCTCCAAAAGCGCAAGGCTTGTAGCCTCTGTGCCGTATGATGCGTTAGCCTGAACGTCGGTGATGTTCATGAGCCTGTCAACACCGCTTATGAAGCCTGTGAATATCACATTCTTTTCAAGTCCCATGCTTCGCACCTTTTCTTTAAGCACGTTTTCGTACGAGCCTGTACCGGCAATGAAAAACTTTGCGTTTATTCCGTCCTTTAATATTTCGTTTGCCGCATCTATAAAATATTCATGTCCCTTTATATCCTCGAGTCTTGCAACAATGGAAACGACCTTTTCGTCCGCAGTTACGCCGAACTCTTTTCTGATTTCCTCTTTCAGGGCAAAATCCGCTTTTTTCAGGGGTTCGACACCGTTTAATATAACCGTTATCTTCGATGCGTCCACACCCGTGTCCGTGAGGTTTTCCTTTGCCGCCTCCGCAACGGCTATTATGCCGTCCGACAAATAATTGTTTACAAATCCGTTTATCTTTTTCCCTATACCGTGAGAAATACGCTTTGACGGCGGAAACACGCTGTGACGCGTATACACTATTTTTGCCCCTACCTGTTTCGCCGCAATTCGCGCCGACATGCTTGCATGAGTATGCACCAGATCGGGCTTTTCCGCCTTGAATATGCGCCTTAATTCCTTGACGGCGCTAAAATCGAGCGACTTGTCCGCAATGCCGTCCGCTTCGATTACCGTTATGCCGAGCTTTTCTATATGCGGCTTTAAAAGGCTGTTTTTCGGCAGAACCGTCTTTACGTCAAATTTATCATAGTCAAAATTTTCGAGCAGCGTCAGCAGACATTTTCCGGCTCCTCCTATGTTCGTGTCGGAGGATACCTCTATTATTTTCTTTTTCAAGAAAGCTCCTCCTCTCCGTTCTTTATATATAAAAGTGCAACTCCCATTGCCATTACCATGAAGAATATTGCCATTACCCTGTAATTATAGAAGGTATAGTCAAACAGGCTTTGAATGAGGAAGCCCAGAACCGCACTTGCAAGCGCAAGCGCCATGGCGCTGTCCTTGCTCTTTTTGTAGCCTGTTTTGTAAAGCGAATGCATCTTTTTCATGAACACCGTCTGCATTACAAGGAACACCCCCAGTCCGCTTATTCCCGATTCGGTAAGCAGCTGCAAAAATGTGTTGTGTGAATGGGGTGCGATTACGGCATTGTACATAAACAGCGGATAAACCTGTCCGAATGCTTTTTCGCCCATGCCTATGCCGCCGAGCCAGTAATGCTTTAAAAGTCCCATTGTTCCCATCCATATATAAACACGGTATGAGGTTGAGGAGTCCTCCATATTTCCGACGCTGGCAATTCTCTCAACCACGGTTTGCGGCACCACCATCGGCAGAATGAGTATAACAAGCGGAATAAATCCCCACCATTTGCCCTCGTAAAACGTTACGAAAATCACAACGGAAACCATAAAGCCTATCCAGCAGCCGCGCGACTGCGTTAAAACAAGGCACAGTCCCATAAGTCCGAATATTGCGAGGTATGCCCATTTTGAAAAGCTTTTTGCCTTTTCCTTAAGCATGAACACCGCTGCCGAGGGTAAAACCAAAAGCAGATATTCACCGAGTACGTTGGGGTTTGCAAGTGTCGAATAAACTCGCATTGTGTCGTTTTCAAACATTGTTTCGTCTATCCACGCATTTGCGGTTGTCCAACCGAAAACATACTGCATAACTCCGTAAAGCGCCACAAGCGCTCCCGATATTACAAAAACTCTCAGCAGACCGTAAAGCTGCTGCTTTGTTTTTACGGTATTTATAACGATGAAATAAAATCCGGCGAATACGAGGTACATTGCCCATACCTTTAAGCTGCCGCCCCGTGCAAACGATGCCGCCGACGAAACAAACAGCACCGCCAGAAATACACCTATGCTTAAGCCCAGTCCCTCAAACCGCCATTTGAAGTTCCTGTCCGAAAGTGCGTGCAGAACAAGCGAAAGCGCCGTCCACATACACAATGCGGCAAGCACCATTGTCGGCACAATCGGCGCGGCAAACACAGCCGCAAACACCCCGGCAACGGGATAAAACATCACAAGCAGCATGCCGAATATTCCAAACGGCACCGCCGCTCCGTATAAAAGCGAAAAGCTCATTGCCGCGCCCGTAACAACACCTGCCGCCGCAGCTATGCCTATCCTCTTTGCGCCTTTAAGCGCACTCTTATCATAAAAATCAAAATCCACACGTCTGAAGCCGAGTGCGTTTTTTATAAACGTCACCACGCCCGACGGATTTAAAAATCCCATAACGTTATAGTCAATAAGCGCCGCAAGAGCACCTGCCGCCGCAAATGCAAGCGCAAATCTCGAAATCCGTCCGCTTGAAAGCATATGCGCTGCGGTATATGTCACGGACGCACACAAAAGCATAATTCCGAAAAACCGCGTGTTTATCGCCATAAAATTCTGCACATACGTATATGAAAATCCGCACAGCGCGCTTTTCGAAGCTCTGTCACTCAGAAAATCTCCCGTTTTTGCGCTTATTTTTTCAAGCAGAGTAAACGGAAAACGCAAAATCCTGCCCGTCACACTTTTTGCCGAAGCGCCTTTTTTCTCTTTTTCCGCCGCATTTACAAGCACGCTCTTTTTCCATGAAGATGAGCATGCGCCGTAAATGCGATCTATGACCGCGTAAATTCCGCTTTTCTTAAACATTCCGAAAAATGCCTTGAAAAATGACGCAAGCGAAGTCAAAATCAAGCTGTTCATTCAGGTCATTCCTTTCTGTTATTTTCTGTTCAAAAGACTGCGTATCTCCTCAACCTTAAGTACCCACAGCAATGCGCCGTAAACGGCTATTCCCGTTATTCCGCATGCGGCAAGGACAACCACGTTTCCGGCAAAGCCGGTAAATCTTCCTGCCGTAAGGTGATAAACACCGTACACCGCCGCCGCCATAATAAGCGTTGATACAATTATCTTTGCTATACTGCCGAAATCTCCGGCACGAACCGTCCCGGGGCATTTTTTCGCAATGCACACGGCATTTAGCACCGCATTGCATATACTTCCGCCTGCCGCCGCAAGCGCCAGACCGTTCACGTGCAGGAAGTTGAAAAGTATATATGCAAGCACTATATTGAATACCATACTGATTATGGAATTAATCATAGGTGTTTTGCTGTCCTGCATGGAGAAGAAGGATTTTGAAAGAATTTCGTTCACGGCAAGCCCCAGCATGCCTATCGAATAGCAGCTTAATGCCTGCGAAACGATTACCACCTTATCGGAGGTAAATTCTCCGTGCTCGTATATAAGGCTTGTGACCGGATTTGACAGCAGTATAAAGCCTGCCGTCAGCGGCAGTATGATTATCGCAATTGCTTTAAGCGATGTCATCACAAGCTGCTGCGCCTCCTCGCGGTTATCCGAAGCATTTGCGCGCGACAGCTTGGGGAATATCAGATTTGTCACCACAAACGAGAAAATACCCGTTACTATAAGATACAGTCTGTTTGCATATTCAAGCGACGAATACGCACCGTCTATTCCCGATGCAAGCCTTGAATTTATGATTGTATAAAGAGGCTGCACCCATGTGCTTATAAGCATGGGTCCCGCAAGCAGGAGCGCCTGCTTTATGTGCTTATCCTTAAGCCTGAAATCCGGACGGTATCTGAATTTGAACTTTATAAGCGACGGTATCTGCACCACCACCTGCAAGGACCATGCAATCACCATTGTGACGGCAAGCCCCTTTACGCCGAATTTCTTTCCGAAAAGTACAAAATATATTATAATCGCCAGGTTTGACACAAGGCTTATTATTGACGGAATGTTATATTCTCCGAACGACTGCAAAATTCCCACAAACGAAAATGCCATGCCCGTGAATATTATCATCGGGAACATTATTGTCGTAAGCGAAACCGTGAGCGCATGCTTGTCTCCCGTGTATTCGGGCGCTATGATGTTTACCAGCGGATCGGCAAATATTATTCCTAACAGCGATATAACCACCGTAATCATCAGTATAACGGTAACGAATTTATTTGCGAATTTCATTGCGCTGTCCTTGTTTTCCTTGGTCATTATGTCATTGAAAACAGGGATAAACGTAGCGCTTATTACTCCGCCCACCACCATGTCAAACAGCGTGGTCGGCAGCTTTGATGCCGCCATGAATGCGTCCGCCTGCATGCCCGTTGCGAAAAACGCGGCTATAAGCGAATCGCGTATAAGTCCCAGAAGCTTTGCCGCAAATGTTGCCGCCGCCATAAAGCCTGCCGTCAGGAGCATTTTTTTACCGGAATTTTCTTCACTCAAAAGCTTTTCCTCCCCTCAGCGTCAGTTGCTTTCATAAAGGCTTACGGCAAGCTTTGCATTTACCTCCGCCTGTTCTTTCAGATATTTGCAGCGTACCTTCAAATCATTTTTTATGTTATCGTAATCCGCCATACATCTGTCCGCAAGCTCACAAAGCTCGTTGGCACTTACATTTTTTACATCGGCATAAAGCTTCTGATGCGTGTATTCCATAAAGCTGACAATCTTCGGATCGTATGCAAGTCCTATAAGCGGAACGCTTTTTGCGGCGCTGTATATAAGGCTGTGCAGTCTCATTCCTATGCACATATCAAGCTCGCCGAATACGCTCATTATTTCTTCCACGCTCATATCGAAATCGAATATATACGACTTCGTTTTCATGAGCGACATTATGCTTCTTGATACCGCCTCGTCCTTTTCACGCTGCATGGGTATAAATACGGGTGTCATGCCGTATTTATCGGCGGCATAATCGCACATATCGGCAATGCTCTGTTCAAAGCCGTGTCCGCTGTTTGCCCAGCGCCTTACGGAAACACCGAGTATTTTGCCGCTTTTGATTCCGAGTCCGTCAAGCAGCGCTCTGCCTTTTTTGCCGTTGTTATTTGTTTCGTCAAGACCGAAAACGGGATCTGCCGTAATTTTAATCTGCGGCTTTGTAACACCGATTTCCTTTAATATATTGCGCGATGCCTCGTCCCTTAACGTTATAAGCTGCACCCTGTTAAGCACCGATGCGGTATGCTCCGCATTGAGCTTTTTGTTTAAAGGTCCTATTCCGTTCGCATAAAGCATAACCTTAACGCCGCGCTTAACCGCCATGGAAATAATCGCAAGGTAGTACCGGAGCGATTTCGTGCTTGTTCTGTCCTGAATAAGCGTACCTCCGCCCGATATAAGCATTTCCGCCTTTTTCATGTGCTTCATTACTGACGGTATATTTATTCTGTTTATTGATTTTACTCTGTAGGTTCGTGCGGTTTCCTCGGGATTTGCACTCAATACCACAATGTTGGGGCTTTCCTTGTATCTTTTAATATCCTTTATAATTGCATTTAAAAGTGCATCGTCACCGCTGTTTTTAAAGCCGTAATATCCCGAAACAAGTATTTCCTTGTTCTTTGAAAGCGCCCATTCGTACACCTTCATCGTATCGGAGGTCATTCTCGCAACGGAATATTCGCGCTTTATAAGCTCGCGTCCGTACACGCCGAGATTTTTTCTCTCGTCATCGCTCATACGCACAAAGCGAATTATATCGTTATATATAAGCTCCGCTGATGACTGCTCGCAGCCGCGGCAGCAGAAATTCGTGTCAATTCCCACTTGCAGTCTGCTTTCGTCAAACAAGCCGATGTATCCCTCGTTTCCGGCGATTACAACGGGTTTTTCCGCCGCCATCGCTTCAAGCGCGGCACGGCTTACTCCCACAAACAAATCACACGGTGCAACAAGCTTGTTTATATCCGTTCTTGCACCCGTCAGCACGATTACATCGCGCTCCGAGGCGCTGTTTACACGTTCGGTCATTGCCTTTACATTATCGAAATCGTCGCCGCCGCCGACTATAATAACTTTCAGATTCGGTATTTCCTTTAAAAGGCGCGGTACAGCCTCGATAAGCTGCTTTGCGGCAAGACTGCGCGATTCGTCCATACGGCTTACATATGAAATTACAAATTCACCGTCTTTTATGCCAAGCTCCGATTTTATATCGGTGCAATCGGTGTCGGGCGAGAATTTTTCGGTGTCTATGCCGTTTATCGTAACCTGTATGTCGCTTTCGGGGATTTTGTAGTTATCCATGAGGTACGTTTTGATGTCCTCCGATACCGCAACCGTTTTTTCGCCCCAGTCGGTTATATATTTAAGTCCGTATTTCGTGGTAAATACCCAGTGTGCCGTTGTCACAAACGGGAATTTCATTCTCTTTTGCAGTCTGCCGAGTATGAATGACGGTATTCTCGCATGAGAATGGACTATGTCTATTTTTTCTTTTTTTATAATATCGGCAAGCAGCCTTATTGATTTTATCACATTAAACGGATTTTTGTTCTGCAGCGGAACGGTATAATGCTTTATGCCGTCCTGTTCAAGCTCTTTTTCGTACAATCCGCCGTTTGAGGTAACAATTACGTTAAAGCCTCTGCGTTTCAATTCCTTTGCCAGCTCAACCACATGTGTTTCGGCTCCGCCGATGTCAAGCTGCATGAGTGATAAAAGAATATTCGTTCCTTTTTCCAAAGCTTTCTCCTTTTCTTTAAAGCTGTATTTAAGATACAGCTTGTACCATTATATATGTTATTATAATAAAAATCTTATGAAATAGCAAGCATAACACACTTTTTTATTGAATTTGTAACATAATCGGCAAATAATACGGTAAGATATACCGTATTATACACCGAAAAGATGCGGTATAGATTGCCGTTTGACGGGGCGACAATGTATTTTTATACTTTGAGCTCCGGAAAACCGCGAGATATGCCGTATATCTTCGGTGTCAGTTGTTGTAATATATACATTCTGCAATATACTGCTCTACTCCTGTCCACATATCCAGCTTTCCGAGCTTGATTTCATAGTCTATTTCCGGAATACGCATTACCATGCGTATGAGAGCCTTTTCGGAAAAGCTTTTGGCGCTGTCGATGTACTTGTTTGCGATATATGGAGATGTGCCGAGCGCCGCCGCTGCCTCGCCGGACGATACATTGCCGAGCGTTTTTGCCTTTAAAAGCTTTTCGGCGGTCGCATTTATGAGATACAGAACTCCCATAGCACTCTCGTTTGAGGTGCGCATACCGCCCGCGGTTTCCATGGCTTTGTTTGCGTCATGGCGCATTATTGCGTCCGTGAGGTCAAACACCTGCACCTCCATGGATTTTGAAACCACCTTATCCACATCTGTCCGTGTTATTTCCTCATCACAGTAATCGAGCAGCTTTTCAAATTCGTTTTTCAGGCTGTTTATGCCTCTGTCGCAGACATTCACAAAGTAACGCGCCGTGTCCTTTGACATTTTCCGTTTTGCCGTAAGCGCCTCCTTGTTCACCCATGTGACCAAATCGGTCTCGCTTAAATAATCAAACTCAATCGGCACACCGCTCTTTAAAAACGCCTTATATGTCAGCGAACGCTTGTCAACCTTTGTTTCGTCGAATATTACAACCGTGTCACTGCTCACATGCTTGAATTTTTCCTGCCAGAAATTTTTTATTTCCTCGTTGGGACGGTTAAAAATGCCGCTGTCCTTTATAAGTATAAGCTTTTTTTCAGCCATCATCGGAAAGCTTTCCCATGCCGAATCAAGCTCCGACAGCTCCGTGTCGGGACCCTCAAACTTCATATAGTTAAATTCGGGAAAGCCGTTGTCCGGAACAAGCTTTTTTATTCTTTCCGTATACAGCTCCTTTAAGTAGCTTTCCTCGCCGTAAAACAGATACAGATTTTCCGTTTTTCCGCCCTTTAAATCTCTTTTAAGCTTAAGCAGCGCATCGCCCGTACTCTTTTTATATGCCATAATCAATACCTCTTCTGAAATTATCTACCCTTATGTTTCCGCTCATATCGGAGATTATCCGTATGTCGCCGTTCAAATCCGTCCTCATTATTTCGGTATTTTTAAGACGGTCAAGCACCTCGGAAGCCGGAAATCCGTAGGGGTTGTTTTCACCGAGACTTATTATCGAATACAAGGGAGCTGCGGCACTTACAAATTCCATTCGTGCAGAATATTTAGAGCCGTGATGCGGAACTTTCAGCACGTCCGACTGCGGAATACTGCCGCGGTCAACAAGATTCTTTTCCGCATACCTTGTCATATCTCCCGTAAAAAGACAGTTGAACTCACCGTATGAAATATTTATCAGAAGCGATGTATCGTTTTCGTCATCACTTAAACGGGTTTCTTCATTGGGAACAGTGATTTCGGCACACAGACCGTCGCCGAAAGTGATTTTCATGTTCGAGTTCACATACCACACCGCAGTATTTTGTTCTTTTGCCTTTTCTTCAAGCAATTGTCTCCATTCGCTGTCGGGCATGGTATCGGGCATAAATATATTTTTAACTTTTATATTGTCAAGTGCGGCAGCGATTCCCTGCACATGGTCCTTGTGATAATGGCTTACAAATGCCGCATCCGCAGCGGTTATCCCTTTGTCTATGAGATACGGCAGATAGATATTTTCACCTGCATCATAGTCGGAATATACTTCGCTTCCGCCGCCGTCAATGAGAAGCTTTGCGCCGAGCGGACGGCTTATCACCGCACCGTCACCCTGACCGACATTTACAAAATCAACCTCTATATTATCCAGATTTACAACATATATTCCGATACACGCGGCAAATGACACTGCCGAAACCGCCGCAAGAAATTTCGAGAAGCTTACTTTCTTCCTTATAATATATGCCAGAGCGCCGACAGCCGCCATATATGCGAAAATGAACAGCTTTGACGGAGTACCGACATAAATTCTCGAAAGCGGCAGAGTGTCGATATACTTTGTAACATTAAACATTACCGCCGTCATTGAGGTTATGATTTTGCCTGCGATAAGCGAGCTGCCCGTTAATGCAACGGATACAAGGAAAAACGGGGCGCACAGCATTATTACCGTTACGGCAGGATACATTACGAGTGCAGCCGCTATGGAGTATACGGATAAGCTGTTAAAGAAATATGCCACAAGTGGCAGCATGCCGAAGGTGCATAACGTACCCACAATAACGGTACGGATTGCCCATGTCTCCCTTTTGAATATTTTAAGCCCTATTATATAAGGATAAAACGCACGTATAAAAGCCGCACCGACGGCGGAAAGGATAAATCCCGAATTGAAAAGTATCAGCGGATTTATAAGTCCTGCTCCGATAACTGCGATTGCCAGCACGTCAAAATAATACGCTTTCTTCAAAAATCTCCGCAAAACCGCAGCGGCAATCACAAAAAGTCCGCCCCTCACGAACGAACCGCTGCCCATATTGAAGATTACAAATACCGCAAAAACGGCTATCGCAATAAAATCTCTGCGTTTTTTGTTTATGACGGACGCCGTTGCCGCTATTGCCGTATTGAGCAGCATTATATGTATATATGACGGATTGAAAAATCTGCGCATGGCAGTGCGCAGCAGCAGCGACTTTGTTTCGTCGGAAAAATCGTGCATATTTCCCGCAATCACCGCTTTTACGGCAGCCGCCCAATCACCGGTGTAATATTTATCAATCAATTTGTCAATACTGTATTTTATATTCGCAGCAGCCATACCGAGCCCGTTTCCCTCAATCCGCATATCGGACGGCTGCGCCGCCGATGCCGTAAGGCGGCTGTTTATCCTGCGCTGCTTATAGTACTGCGCGGTATTGAAGCCGCTTTCGTTAAGCTGTGCGGGCAAATCTTTTAAAGTGCCGGTAAACGAAACAACGTCACCGCAGCCGAATATATCCTTGGAATACACTATAAGCTTTTCATTAATTTCCTCGGTGTTATCCTCCGAGCTGACGCTGCGCGCATCAACCGTGTATTTCATAACCTCGCCGGACTTATACGGGACATCGCATATTCTGCCCGTTACGGTTATATCCTTTGATATATATGAGCAAAGCCTGCTGAATTCATCAAGCGTGGTATACTTATACAGGAATGCGCCCGCGGCAAAAGCAAGCACGGCAAATATAAAGATATATCTCACGCTGTGCCGTATAATTGTTTTTACAAGCTCCGTAATAAAAGCACCCGTGCATATAAGTAAAATATTTGCAAAGCCTACTGTATTGGCAAGATAAATTCCCGACGCAAAAGCCGCCGATATAATTCTTATATCCACAATCATCACCCACATTCATACGTATATGCTAAATTATATCAGACAATATATTACTTTTCAACGGGGCTGAGGAACATTTTTTTAAGTTGTGTAACATTCATGTAACACAACATATATGTACAGGCTGTTCCTTTGTAACTTTACGGTAATTTTACACTTTTTGAATTTTTGCAATTTTGTTTATTCTGTACATTTTTCTGTGTGTTTTATCATGCATCTATGTACTTTCGTACATAAATCGGCATATTTAACACCGAATTTATGCCGTAATTGTTACCGTTATGTTACAAAACGATAACATAAATTTTAAATAACTGTTGACAAATGCCGAAAAAGGGTGTATAATGCCTTTTGTAATGTTTTTGAAATATTTTAGTAATTCGAGTGTAATTTGGTAACCGTGCGGAAATATTAAGGCGGTTGATTGCACATACTCAGGAGGTCATTATTTATGAAGAACTTAAGACATTCAATTGTTGCTATGATAGCAGTTGCAATGATCAGTTCGCTTGCGGCGGCACAGGCGTCCGATGCAAAAAATTCAAAATACATCGCATCGGGTATAAATTCGGGCGCGGCGCAGCAGAGCATAAGCATAACGGACGACACGGATAAGAATGACAGCACAAAGGAAGAAGCACCCGAACAGACATACAGTGTTGAACAGGAATTGGCAGAGCACCCCGAGGCAGCGGCTAAGGTTAATCTCCAGAAAGCATATGTTTCGCTTTCGAGCGGTACTCTTAACGTAAGAGAAAATCCGTCAACGGAGGCAAATGTTACGGGCGAGCTTAACGCATGTGATGAGGTTTCCATACTGGGCAGCTCAGAGGGCTGGTGTCAGGTATCATATGACGGCGGAAAAACCGGATATGTGAGCTCACAGTCGCTTACAAACGACAAATCCATGGCGGAATACAACGCTATGCACTACAATAACTACAAAAGAGCAATCGTAAGCACAGGCAGCGGCGTAAAGGTACGTTCGGAGGCAAGCACCGAAGCAAGCGTTATAACAGAGCTTGGCGATAACACACCCGTTGTTTCGCTCTGGGCAGAAGGTGATTTTATAAAAGTTGCATACGGTGACAACTATGACGAGGGTTACGTTATAAACACCGCAATATCACTCACGGGAGAATGGATTGCGAAATCAACCGTATCAGGCAAGCAGCAGGAGGCTGCGGAGGCAAAGGCAGCGGCGCAGAGAGCAAAAGAGGCGCAGGAGGCCGCAAAGAGAGCCAATGTTGATGAAAGCACAATAAAAGCCGTTACGGCAGCATCGGCTTCGGCTTCATCAAAGGGACAGGCTATAGTAAACACGGCTATGCAGTATCTCGGAGTTCCCTACGTATGGGGCGGTACTTCTCCGTCGGGCTTTGACTGCAGCGGTCTTGTACAGTATGTATGCCGCAAGAACGGCATAAGCGTAAACCGCGTTGCCGCAGACCAGATTAACAACGGAACACGCGTAAGCAGAAGCAATCTTCAGCCGGGCGATCTTGTATTCTTCGGTCCGCGTTCAATACATCATGTCGGAATTTATATAGGCAACGGACAAATGATTCACGCTCCGCAGACAGGTGATGTCGTTAAAATAACTTCGATTAATTCTTCGTATTATTCATCACAGTATGCAGGTGCGGCAAGAGTATATTAATATTCAAAAAAAACACAAAAAGCAGAAATCCCAAACGGCGGTTTCTGCTTTTTTAAACGAAAGGAAAATAATTATGAAAATTCTTACTGTTATAGATATGCAAAACGATTTCGTTACGGGAAGTCTCGGAAGCGATGCGGCAAAGAAGATTGTGCCGCGCATTGCCGAAAAGCTTAGAAATTATGACGGCAAGGTGATTTTTACGCGTGACACACATGACGGCGGCTACCTCAAAACACAGGAGGGAACACGTCTGCCCGTTCCCCACTGCATTAAGGGTACGGACGGACGGAATATATGCGATGCTCTCGCTCCGTATGCCGATACGGTTGTTGATAAGCCGTCCTTCGGCAGCATCGCTTTACCGGAAGTAATCAAAAGCATTTCGGAAACTCCCGATGAAATAGAAATATGCGGCTTATGTACCGACATCTGCGTAATTTCAAACGCTATGATTTTAAAAGCGTTTTTCCCCGAAACAAGAATAACTGTAGATTCCTCCTGCTGTGCCGGTGTAACCGAAAAAAGCCACCAAACCGCACTTGACGCAATGGCTGCGGTACAGATTGACATACTTTAAACCAATTATATATCCAGTGTGCTGCCGCCCACAAACTCACGTATCAGCGACCAGTGCGGCGTGCGCTCGCGGTCAATCGGCTCAAATGCACCCGTGAGCTCACGAAGCTCGTTAATCATGCCGATATTGGGATTATCAGCTTTGACGTCTTTAAACACAACATCAAGGTATCTGTGATACACTCCGAATTCATACAAAAGCGATGAATTGAAAATTATATCCGCCGTGTCCGTATACGGGAAAATGTACTTCTGCGTTCCTCTTTCCTGATTCGGCCACAGGCTGAATGTGAAATCACAGCTTGAATTTCTGAAATAGTAATCACGTATCAGACGGCGGATAAGCCGCGTGGTGCGTGATTTTATTTTAACGCCGTCATTGCTTAAAAGCGCAGTCAGCGCCGAACAGTATATTCTGTATTTTCCACTGTCGGGTATACCGCACGCAAACTTCGGATTTAGAGCATGAATACCCTCAGCAATAATAACCTCGCTGTCTTTAAGCTTAATTTCTCTGCCGTTCGGTATGTGTTCCTTGCTGTCAAAGTCAAATTTGGGCAGATATGCCGTCTTTCCCTCCGCCAGTGCCGATATATCGGCATTAAAACGTTTATAGTCAATCGATTCGGGAGATTCAAAGTCGGGCTTGCCCTCATCGTCAAGCGGCATATCCGGGATTGCGATATAGTAATCATCGAGAGAAATCGGTACCGCATGTATGCCGAGTACCTCAAGATGCAGCTGTAACCGTCTCGAAAATGAAGTCTTGCCCGATGATGACGGTCCGCTTACAAGTATTATTTTCTTTCTTGATATGCTTTCCTTTATTTTCTGCGCAATTTCCGATATTTTCTGCGCCTGCCATGCTTCGCTTATATTTATAAGTCTGTCCGTGCCGCCGTTTTTGATTATTTCATTTGCATCGGCAACAGATGAAATCCCCAGCTTTAAGCACCAGCTCCTGTATTCCGCAAGGCAATCGTCTATACGTGACATAATAACCACCTCCGTACTGCAATTATAGCATATTATTTGTATGCAATCAACATAAAAATAATGAATTTTATTATTGACTTCATAATGCCGGCTATGATAAAATATATTAAATTATAAAAATTCACAGGGGGAAGAGACATGATAAATAAAAAAGCAGTAATGGCAGTACTTATGCTGTCAATGTTTTTCTGCATGAAAGCGGCTTTTGCGGAGCCTGAAACCGCTGATACGACAGAAGCGGCACAGACAGAGAGTGTATACGATGCCGAAGCGAATCCCGAAAGATATTCGGACGCGGTCGGTGTTGATGTGTACATAGACTACAAAATGGTTCCGACAGACTCAACAGCTGTATTTGAGCTTTACGACACCGCAGGACAGCTCCTCGGAACATGTGAGCAATGGATAGGCTCGGACACAAGGCTTGTATATCTGCATTTCCCCGTTGAGCGGTATGAATTGGGCAAGGAATTTGAGCTTAAGCTTGTGAGCGGCTTAAGAAGCTTTGTTTATTATTCCGATACAATACGTCCGGGCGAAAGCGCAAAGCTTCAGACATACATCGCAGACAACGGAGACGGAACGTATATGCAGGGCAACAATTTTATAATATCCGCATGCCCCGAATACGAAAAGGGCATCTGTGTGTACTATAACGGCAGTCTTATAAGCTTTTATTCGCGTCCGCGCGTGATGGACGGCGTTGCAATGGCTCCCGTTGACGTACTCGGCGGCGCAATGAAGCTTAAAACGCAGTATTATCCCGAGTACAACAGCATCAGCGCAAAAATCGGTTCCAACGAGGTGCTGTTTAATGTAGGCGAAAGCTACACTACTGTATTCGGCAGCGATACATATATATCGCATGCAACAACACGCATAGACGATGTTTTCTTTGTTCCGATACGCGATATGGCCGAGGCATGGGGCTGCAGCGTTGACGTGGCGGATTTTGATGATCATCTCGATATTATCCTGGGCGAATCGGGAATTATAAGAGATTATCTGAGCAGCTCACGCGTGAACAGCGAGGGAATAACCTCACGCACACCGTACCTTGTATGGATTGACAAGGCGAATTATACTGTTAATGTTTATCTGGGAAGTCAGTACAACTGGGAGCTGATATATTCATGCCCGTGCGGAATAGGCGCATGGTCAACACCTACCATAGAGGGACAGTTTGAATATCAGTACCGTGATTCGAGATGGACATATCCCTCATATTATGTAGGTCCGTGTCTTGTATTCCACGGCGGCTATGCAATGCATTCCACGCTCCTTAATTATGACGGCACCGAATATGACGGTACTGTACGTGCGCATGTATCTCACGGCTGTGTCAGAATGCATCCGCAGGATATAAACTGGATTGCTTCATATATAACCGTAGGGACTAAAATTTATATTACGGGCTGATTTTTGGTATAATTTTCACAAAAATGCCGACAAATATGTATAAACATATATTATTGGTGACATTGACCGTCTTAAACCGCATGGTTATGCGGTTTTTGATGTCACAAAACTTTAGATTTCAAACTATTTCCGTGAAGATGTGACGAAATCGCGAAAAAGCTATTGTTTTTATGAGAAAAATATTGTATAATAATCTTGCTCTTGATTAATTGCTTTTTTAATTGCAAAACAAAACTTATTCCCCGGGGGAGCTGTGCAAGGCATTTATTGCTTTGTGCAGCTCCCTTTGGGATTTTAAGAAAAAAATATAGAAAAAATCAAAAAAAGTCTTGACAAAAGTATTATTACGTGGTATTATATTACTCGTGGTTGTGAGAAAACACAATATGCGCTATTAGCTCAGTTGGTAGAGCACCTGACTCTTAATCAGGGTGTCCGGGGTTCGAGCCCCCGATGGCGTACCATAACAATATTATCCGAACTTTTTATGTTCGCGGTAACTGTAAAACTCCA
>CAJKHT010000021.1 GCA_905199755.1 uncultured Eubacteriales bacterium
CGTTCATTATAATTTTTGTCATATAAAAATCCTTCCTTTAATTATATAATCTTACCGGCAGAACCATGTATATATACGATTCATCGCCCGTTGTCGACCTTATAAAGCAGCCGCTTGTCGGCGCGCTGAATTCAATTTTAACCTTTTCATCATCACAGCCGCTGAAAGCATCGAGCAAAAATCTGCAGTTAAAGCCTATTATAAGCTCACCGCCGTCAATTTCCGCATTAACCGTATCATTTACCTGACCTTTTCCCGTTATGCAGGAAACATCTATCTTGTTATATCCTATATTAAAACGTACGGGAACCTTATTGTCCGATTTTGCCGATATATCGTCATTTATAAGGAGCAGTGCTCTTTCAAGACTGTTTGTTATAACTCTCTTATCCACCGTTACATTAATTGTATTAACAACAGAAAGTATAGCTTCATAATTAAGAAAATCTCCGTCCAGAAGTCTTGTATATACCTGGAAATATCCGAAATCAAACAAAACGTGTCTGTCCGAAACAATTATCGTCACTTTTTCGTCCTCGTCTTTAAGCAGTTTAATAAGCTCGTTTAAAGCAACTCTCGGAACTACGAATTTCGCATTTTCAATGTTTTCGGTAAGCTCCTCCCTTACAACCGCCAGTCTGTGGCTGTCCGATGCGGCAACATTTAAAATACCGTTCTTTATTTCAAACAATGCACCCGTAAGAACAGGTCTCTTTCCCTCATTTAACGAAATAAACGAAATTGTTTTCCTTATAAGCTTCTTTAATATATTATGAGTAAGAGTAAATCTGAATTTTTCATCAAGCACCGGCGCTGCGGGATATTCCTTTGACGATATTCCCTGAATGTTAAATTCACTCACTCCGCTTTTTATTTTTGTAACGTTATTTCTCTCGTCAACCGCTATCGTCACATCACCGTCGGGCATGCTTCTGACTATTTCTCCGAACATTCTTGATGCAAGTGCAATTGTTCCGCCCTCGGTCACATTGCACTTTGCATTGTATTCTATACATAAATCAAGATTGTTACCCGTTGCAACAACGTTGCCGTCTCCCGAAGCGTCCAGCTTGATACACTCCAGTATAGGCATAACAGCTTTTGAAGCTATTGATTTCTGAACAGTATTTATAATATCCATAAGCTGTTCCTTATTGCATGTAAGTCTCATTTTCTTCCTCCTGTTAATAAACTTATCCACTCACGGATAAATTTGATGCGTATATATATACATATATAAATAATATAAATATATAAATAATATAAATATTATTATAGTAGTAGTAGTAGGGGCGTGGATTTGATTGATAAGTGTCATAATCCGCGCAGATAAAGGAAAATTTATCATTTCGAGGGTGTTTAATACAAGTGCATGAGTGTGGATAAATTTTTACTCATTTTTGTAAAAATAAACCGTAAACACGTTATCCACAGCTTATCCGCACAGCTGTCCACACTATATAGATTCCAAATCCTTTATAATATAATTTATATCCGCTTTCAAAGCTTCGTTCGTGGTTATCTCCGATTCTATCTTTTTCACATTGTGCATAACCGTTGTTCTGTCCTTATTGCCGATTGCTTTGCCTATCATTCCGAAATTCATATCGGTAAGCTTGTTGCAGAGATACATTGCAATCTGTCTCGGAAAAGCAACGTTCTTTGTTTTTATTTTTCCCGTAAGGTCGTCCTTTGTGATGTTATAAAAAACGGATACCTTATCCATTATCTTGTCGGGCGTTATTTTAACTATGCCATCCTCGGGAAGTATGGATTTTAATACATATTCCGCAAGCTCTATATTTATTTCGCGGTGCGATATTTCCGATATTGATATTATTTTAAGCAATGCGCCCTCAAGCTCACGTATGTTGGATTTTATTCTGTTTGCAAGGTAGGCTAAAACCTCCTCGTCAATCACAACATGCTGAACCTCTGCCTTTTTCTTTAAAATGGCAACTCTTGTTTCGTAATTAGGAACGGTAATATCTATTATAAGTCCCTGTGAAAAGCGCGTTCTTAATCTTTCTTCAAGAACAACAAGCTCTCCCGGCTTGCGGTCGCTTGTGAGAACTATCTGCTTGTTCATGCTGTATAAATCGTTAAAGGTATGAAAAAATTCCTCTTGTATACTTTCCGTTCTTTCAAGAAACTGCACATCATCAATCAGAAGCACGTCCACTCCTCTGTATTTTCTTTTAAATTCAAGAGTGCGCTTGTCCTTTAATGCATCGATAAATTCGTTTGTAAACTGTTCGCTCGAAACGTAAATAACCTTCATTTCGGGCTGGGTTTTTATAATTCTGTTGCCGATTGCCTGCATAAGATGTGTTTTTCCGAGTCCCGAATTTCCATAGAGAAATAAAGGATTATATATATATCCCGGTTTTTCTGCAGTGCTTATTGCGGTTGCCGCGGCATATTCGTTTGAAGAGCCTATAACGAAATTTTCAAATGTGTACTTGGGATTTACCGTATCAGAAACAGGGAGCTTTTTTTCTTCCTCGGGATCTTCTCCGAGGATTGTAACATTAAGAGTGTATTTTACTCCCGTTACTTTTTCAAGAGCTGTTTCAATACAATTTCTGTATCTGAATTCTATCATGTTCTTATTTATAGAAATAGGTACGCAAATAGTAAATACGGAATCTGTAAATGAAACGGGAGTTGAAGATTTGATATGTACGTTATATCCCACAATGGAATTAACCGTACTTTTCACAATTTCAAGTACCTTGTCCCATATTTCATTTATGTCCATTAATTAACCTCCCCCTGTTTTGTATTTTCATATTAATTTTTGACATATTAATATAATTTTAGTCCAATGTATATAATATCAAATTTTTGACGATTAATCAAGTAAATTGTTGAAAATTACATACTTTCAACGGTATCTATCCCCAAAAGTGCGAGTGCGTTTCTTATAACGGTGCACGCAGCGGCGGTAAGAGCGAGTCTTGCTTTTTTTGTTTTATCGGGAACGTCACTTTTAAGTATGGGATTTGTGTTGTAGAATTTATTGAAATCCTTTACAAGATTTGTGACGTATCTGTTTATATAAAACGGCTCGTTCTTGTCGGCAGCGTCCTTTACCGCATCGGAAAATGCGTCAAGCTGCTTTGCAAGACGGTATTCGTCGTCCGAAACCGCATCCGAAAAATCCGCGTCGGAATAATCAATATCCGCGGCACGTCTTAAAATACTCTTTCCCCTTGCATATCCGTACTGACAATAGGGCGCGGATTCGCCGTCGAAATCAAGCATAGATTCCCATGAGAAAACAATATCCTTTTCGCGTGAATTTTTAAGAAAAGTGTATAATATTGCACCTATGCCTATTTTCTTTGCAACATCGTCAATGTTTTCCATATCGGGGCTGTTCTTTTCGATTATTGCCCTTGTTTTGTCGATTGATTCGTTTAAAACGTCCTCAAGGAATACCACATCGCCGTTTCGTGTAGACATATTCTTTCCCGGAAGCTTAACCAGTCCGAAGCCTACATGGGTGCAATCCTTGCTCCATTCCCAGCCGGCACGCTCCATAACGGAAAAAATCTGCTTGAAATGAAGTGACTGAGGTATTCCGACCACATATATGTTTTTGTAGAAATCGTATGTTCTGTGGCGGTACAGCGCCGCGGCAATGTCACGTGTGGCATATGTTGTTGCTCCGTCGGATTTGAGAATAAGGCACGGCGGTATATTAAGGTCGGATAAATCAACAACCTGTGCGCCCTCCGATTCCGTAAGAAGTCCCTTTTCACGGAGTATATCTACAATTTCGTCCATTTTATCTGAATAAAATGCCTCGCCGTTGTAGGAATCGAATTTTACTCCGAGCATGTCATATACACGCTTGAACTCAACAAGGCTCTGTTCTCTGAAATATGACCAAAGCTTTGTAGTTTCCTCGTCACCGTCCTCAAGCTTTTTAAAATATTCTCTTGCCTCGTCCTCAAGCTCGGGGTGCTGTTCAGCTTCCTTGTGAAAACGTACATATATTTCGAGAAGTGAATTTATAGGGTCCTTTTCTATTTTTTCGGGCTCGCCCCAGCGCTTGTATGCGCATATAAGCTTGCCGAACTGTGTTCCCCAGTCACCGAGATGGTTTAATGACTGCACATTGTATCCCAAATATTTGTATATTTTTGAAAGCGAATTACCTACAGCTGTTGAGAATAAATGTCCTATATGGAACGGCTTTGCAATATTGGGAGATGAATAGTCCAAAAGCACCGTTTTACCGTGTCCCATATCGGATTTACCGAAATCATCGCCTTTTTTTAAAACCTCCGAAACAGCCTCCGAAATAAATTCCGCACGGCTGTAAAAGAAGTTTACGTATCCTCCGGCAGCTTCGCATCTGTCAAGCACCGTGTCGCCGTTAAATTTCTCGGCAAGCTCCTTTGCAATAAGGGGAGGAGCTTTTCGCAGCACTCTTGCGAGCGGAAAGCACGGAAAAGCGAGGTCGCCCAGCTTTTCATCGGGCGGAGTTTCGAGTGCGTTTGAAACGGTGTCCTTATCAAGCTCGGTAAACGAAACAAGCTTATCTGTAATATAACCTTTAAAATCCATATTTGTATCTCCCGTAATTGTATTTATTCAGTAAAAATTGTTTATTTACTTATTATATAACCGCAGAGATAAAATGTCAATCCCTGCGGAATAAAAGTTTGAATACAGACTGCTTCCTTATTTATGCAATATGGTTATTGACTTTGCAAAATTGTTATTGTATAATAATTTTTGTCAGTTTTTTCGGAGAGGATTTGTGTGAAAATGAAAAATCAGAAAACAAAAGGAAATTTATTGCTGCTGCTTACGGCTTTTATCTGGGGTACATCGTTTATAGCACAGAGCGTCGGTGTGGAAAAGGTTTCGGCTGCAACGTTTGTGGGTGTAAGAAGTATTATAGGCGGTATTGTTCTTTTGCCGGTTATTTTTATTTCGGATATGTTTGAAAAAAAGAACGGAAAAAGTGAGTCGAAATGGGATAAAAACGTGCTTATCGGCGGATTTTTCTGCGGACTGTGCCTGTGTCTTGCAAGCACCGTGCAGACAGTCGGTATGCAGTACACCGGACCGGGAAAGGCAGGCTTTATCACAGCTCTGTATATGGTAATCATTCCGATAATACGTCTGTTTATGGGAAAAAAGCCCGATATTCTGACGGTCGCGGCGGTGCTTGTGGCGGTAGTCGGAATGTATTTTCTGTGTCTTACGTCCGATTTGGGAATAAATAAGGGCGATATATATATTTTCATATGTGCGTTTCTGTTCTCGGCGCATGTTTTGGTTATAGATTATTTCTCACCGAAAACGGACGGCATAAAGCTGTCATGCGTTCAGTTTATGGTAAGCGGTATACTGGCATCTGCGTGGGCGCTTTTGTTTGATAAGCCGCAGCTTGCGGACATGATAAACTGCTGGAAACCGATATGCTATTCGGGAGCACTTTCCTGCGGAGTTGCATATACCTTGCAGGTAATAGGTCAGAAATATACCGATCCGACCTCCGCATCAATTTTGATGAGTTTGGAATCCGTGTTTTCAACGCTTTCCGCGGCATTTCTTGCCGCATGCGGCTGGAGCCTTACGGGAGGTACACTTTCCGCAAGAGAAATTATCGGCTGTGTGCTGATGTTCTGCGCAATTATGCTTGTGCAGCTGCCGGATATGAAAAAAGCGTCAAAAAATGTAAAGGCTTAATTTAAAAATAAAAACCGCCGAAAACATGATTGCTTTCGGCGGTTGTTTTATTTACTTAATAGTTACTTCATCGGATAGTCCGAGAGGTGCATAATTCCCGTCCCAGAACATAGCCTTTAAACTGTGACCGTTTGCGTCCGCAACGGGAATTTCAAAGTCCTGTGATTTTAAACCCTTTGGTACATCGTATTTAACAAATTTTTCAAGTCTGCCGCTGTTGTCAAATACAGCAAGGTAAAGTATTACATTAAGATAAGATGTGTATTTTTCGTCCGAATAATCAAAATTGACCGTTCCTGAAACCTTTGTACCGTCATATTCCGCCGTACTGATTTTTCCGTTGAAAGATAAATAATGTATATTTGCGGAAAGAAGATCTTCATTGCTGCTTCCTATATATATTTTATCCCAATTTTCTTTGTTGCTTAGATAGTATACATCGGTAAGATTATTACAATATTTAAAAGCATGATAACCAATGAAATTAACGTTTCCGGAAATAGTTATAGTAGAAAGACTGTTGCAGCTGGAAAAAGCCATCTCACCTATAGAAATAACATTGTAGGGAATAGTTATATCAGTAAGACTGCTACAGCCGAAAAAAGCCAAGTCGCCGATAGAAATAATGTTGTCGGAAATATTTATATTTTTAAGACTTCTACAGTCATAAAAAGCCAGGTAACTAATAGAAGTAACGCTGTCGGGAATGTTAAAAGAAGTATCTTTTTTACCGATTGCATATTGAATCAATACAGAACAATTTTTATTATATAAATTACCGTTTATACTGCTATACTTAGGATTATTACGGTTTACATTAATATCGGAAAGACTGTTACATTTGTAAAAAGAATTATAACTAATAGAAGTAACGCTATCGGGGATTGTTATATTTGTAAGACTACTGCATTCTGAAAAAGCTCCGACACCGATAGAAATAACACTGTCTGGAATTGTTATACTTGTAAGACTGCTGCAGTTATAAAAAACACTATCACCGATAGAAGTAACACCATCTTCTATTATTATGGATAATATACTTTTACAAAAAATATACCATGGTGATAAATAATCATTATTCCACATTTTTCCCGTGCCGCTGATAGTGAGTGTACCATCATCATGATTAAACGTCCATGTGAGGTCGTCGCCGCATTCACCGCTTGCGGCGGCGGACGCGGTAACGGACATAGCCGCAAATGTGCTCATAATCATACATACCGTTAAAATGATACTTAACATTCTTTTTTTCATTTTAAATTCCTCCGTCAATTTTAACAACCTCGCCCGTAATAAATGCAGCGTCATCGGATGCGAGAAAATGTATAAGCTTTGCCGCCTCCTCGGGTGTGCCGATTCGGTTTAACGGCGTTTCCTCTTTTAATACCTCAAAATCTTCGTCTGTCAGCTCACCGTTCATGTCGGTGTCAATCACACCGGGCGCAACACAGTTCACATTTATGCCCGAAAGCCCCATTTCCTTTGCCAGAGCCTTTGTAAACCCGATTACCGCTGCTTTTGACGCACTGTAATGCACCTCACAGCTGCCGCCCGTAATTCCCCACATGGACGAAACATTTACTATTTTTCCGTATTTTTTATTAATCATATCCTTTATAAACGCATGCGTGACAAGATACATGCCCTTGATATTCACATCAAAAATATTATCCCAGTCATTTTCGGATATATCCGTAAACATTTTTATCTGTGCAATACCGGCATTGTTGATAAGTACGTCTATACCGCCATAGCGGCTGTGTATAAAATCCGCCGCCGACTGTACCTCATGCGCATTTGAAACATCGCATTTTACGGGAATTGCTCCCGTTTCGGAGCAAAGCTTAAGTGCCTTTTCTTCATTTTTATTGTAAATCATAAAAACGCATTCATCGGAAAATTCACGCACACATGCCGCACCTATTCCGCGGCTGCCGCCCGTTATAAGAATATTACGCATATATATTCCCCCTTAAGATGTAATTATTTTACTATAAATAATTAATTATGTCAACACTTGACAGAAACCGTAAAAAGCATTATAATATTCAATGAGTAAGCCGGACGGTCGCGGCCGCATATGCGGGTGAGGAAAGTCCGGGCTTCACAGAGCGGGATACCGGCTAACGGCCGGCGGAGGCGACTCCAGGGACAGTGCAACAGAAAATAAACGCTTTCCTTTTTGGGAGAGTAAGTGTGGAAATGTGCGGTAAGAGCGCACAGGAAAGATGGTAACTGAATTTCCGTGTAAACCCTATCCGAAGCAACTTTGGGAATGTTAAGCCTGCTCGGCATTTTCCCTATATAAGGCTTGAACATGTCGGTAACGACACGGTTAGATAGATGATCGTCCAAGACAGAACCCGGCTTACAGGCTTGCTCATAATTATGTAATAAAAAAAATGACTGCGTTAGTTGCAGTCATTTTTTTTTATATTGACAGTATAAAGTCTATAAGCCTGTGAGCCGCCTCGTCCTTTGACATTTTTTCAAGCTGAATTTCCTTATCGGCGGTTATCAGCGTAAGGACATTTGTTTCCGTGCCGAAGCCCGCACCCTCCGTGCGCAGATTGTTTGCGGCGATAATATCCGCATTTTTTGATTTAAGCTTTTTCCTCGAATTTTCGCACAGGTTTTCGGTTTCCATCGAAAAACCGCATAAAACCTGACCTTTTTTCTTTATTTTTCCCAGTTCCTTTAAAATATCGGCGGTGCGTTCAAGCTCGATAACCGCTTCACCGTCCGACTTCTTTATTTTTTCCGGTGCTATGCTTTTCGGACGGTAATCGGCAACGGCTGCCGCCTTTACAATTATATCCGAGCTGTCCGCATATTGCATAACCGCGTCATACATCTGTGCGGCGCTTGTAACGTTTACGGTGTTCACGAACGGCACGGGCAAAAGTGATGTTTTTCCGCTTATAAGCGTAACATCGGCGCCGCGGAGCATTGCCGCTCTTGCAACCGCATAACCCATTTTTCCCGTGGAGTGGTTTGATATGAACCTTACGGGATCTATAGCCTCCTGTGTTGCACCTGCCGTCACAAGCACTTTTTTCCCCGTTAAATCCTTTTTGAATGAGGCTTCCTTTAAAATATATTCCGTCAGCACGCTTTCGGACGGCATTCTTCCGTCACCGCTGTCACCGTTTGCGAGCATGCCCGTATCCGGCTTTACTATCTCATAACCGAATCTTTCAAGCTTTTTTATGTTATCCTGTACAATCGGATTGTGATACATGTTGTGATTCATTGCCGGAGCAATAATTTTTTTGCAGGGGCATGCCATTACCGTGGTGGTGAGCATATCGTCGGCAATACCGTTTGCAATTTTGCCTATAACGTCGGCACTTGCCGGAGCAATCATAACGGCATCTGCGGCTTTCGCTATCGCCACATGCTCCACACTGTATTGAAAATTCCTGTCAAACGTGTCAATGAGACATTTGTGCTTTGTCAGCGTTTCAAATGTGTACGGATTTATAAAATTCGCGGCGTTCGGAGTCATAAGTACCTGCACATCGGCACCGAGCTTCATAAGCATACGTGCCAGATTTGGTATTTTATACGCGGCTATGCTCCCTGTAACACCGAGTACTATAGTTTTATTTTTAAGCATAAAATCACTCCCATAAATTCAGTATACCATAAAAAAGATGAAGTGTAAAGAGCTAAAGATTTAACGTCACATTGTGAAAATATACGAAAATCGCTGATTGCTATTGCAATAATAAATAAATTAATGTATAATAAAAAAATAAATATATGCTTGCATACGAAAGGAAGAATATCAATGGATTTACCGTTAAAAGAAATTGAACTCGCAGCCAAAAGACTGGAAAATACCATACACCGCACAAAAATCGAAAAATCAACCACATTTTCAAATATGTCCGGTGCGGACGTGTATCTGAAATATGAAAATCAGCAGAAAACAGGCTCATTTAAAATAAGAGGAGCATCAAATAAAATTGCGGCGCTTATTGAAAGAGGAGAGCTTAAAGCGGCGGTTGCTTCATCGGCAGGAAACCATGCCCAGGGTACTGCATACGCTTCGCACGTGAACGGAATACCGGCAACAATCGTTATGCCGAAATCCACTCCCATTGCAAAGGCGGCGGCAACAGAGGGCTACGGCGCAAAGGTAGTGCTTCATGGCGAATGCTATGACGATGCGTATAACAAAGCCGTTGAAATAGCCGAAAAAGAGGGCGCTACGTTCATTCACCCCTATGATGACCTTGAGGTTATGGCAGGTCAGGGAACAATCGGAATAGAAATCCTTGAGGATTTGCCTACAGTTGATATGGTGCTTGTGCCTGCGGGCGGCGGCGGACTTTTAGCAGGAGTTGCGGCATGTATAAAGCAGATTAACCCGAGAGTAAAGATTATAGGCGTTCAGGCAGAGGGTGCGCCGGCAATCAGCAATTCGTTCAAAAACAAAAAATATTCCACAACCGAAACCGTAAGCACAATTGCCGACGGTATCGCCGTTAAAATGCCCGGTAAAAAGACGGTTGAGCTTATAAATAAATATGCCGATGATGTGGTTACTGTTTCCGATGCGGAAATTTCCGCGGCAATACTGTTTTTATTGGAAAGAACAAAGCAGGTTGTAGAACCTGCCGGAGCGACTCCGCTTGCAGCTGTGTTAAACGGCAAGGTTGACGTTAAGGGCAAAAAGGTTGTATGTGTGCTGTCGGGCGGTAATATAGATGTTTCGTTCATTCAGCGTATTATTGACTTAGGTCTTGTTTCGCGTGAGAGAAAGCTTAAATTCAAAACAACTCTGCTCGATATACCGGGAAGTCTTGAACATCTTTCGGGAATATTGTCGGGCGCAAACGCAAATATCGTAATGGTTCAGCATGACCGTTTGAGTGCGGAGCTTGATCCGAACGAGGCTATTATTCATATAGCGTGTGAGGTCGGCGGCAAAGAGCACGGCGAAAAGGTTGTAAAAGCGCTTGAAAAGAACGGCTACAAGGTGGTCAGAGAATAGTGGAAAAAAAACCGGTGGGTTATGAGGAGACAAAGGATAAGGCTTTAAGGCTCCTCACCTTCCGCGCACATTCGGAGTATGAATTAACAGGGAAGCTTAAACACTTCGGTGCACGGGAGGAGGATATAGAAAAAACGCTTGATTTCTGCCGCCGTTACAATTTTGTGAATGATTTGCAGTATGCAAAAAGCAAGGCAAAGGATTTGCAGAATTTAAAGAAATTCGGCAAGCGGCGGATTGAGGCGGAGCTTTCATCAAAGGGAATTTCGCATGAATTGCTTGAAGAAGCAATGTCGGAGCTTGATTTTGACGATAATACGGAGCTTATGCGTATGGTGAGAAAAAAGCTCGGCGGTGATTTTGAAAAGAAAAGCACCGACCGCTGTATGCGTTATTTTCTGTACCGCGGCTATGGTATAAGCGAAGTAAAGAACTGTATCGACACAATAAAGAATGAAGAGGAATATTCTGATGAACTGTAAAATAGGAATGGTATCGCTCGGCTGTGCGAAAAATCAGACCGATGCCGAAACAATGCTCGGCATACTTCTGGAGGACGGCTGTACAATATCGGGCGATCCGTCGGAGGCGGACGTTATTATCGTGAACACCTGCGGATTTATCGAATCCGCAAAGCGTGAGTCGATAGACGCACTGCTCGAAATGGCGCAGTATAAGGAGGAAAACTGTAAGCTTCTTATTGCGTCGGGGTGTCTGGCGGAGCGCTACAGTGAGGAAATAAAAACCGAAATCCCCGAGGTTGACGCTATTGTCGGCACAGGTGACTATGATAAAATCGCACAGGCGATAAAGCTTGCGTTCAGCGGTGAAAAGCCTGTTATATGCGGTCATCGCGACAGAACTCCCGAGGAACGCCTGCCTCGCATACTCACAACACCGTCATATACCGCATATCTGAAAATTGCGGACGGCTGCGACAATAACTGTACCTATTGCGCAATACCCAAAATACGCGGTCATTTCAGAAGCAGAACAATAGAGGATATTGTTTCGGAGGCAAAGGAGCTTTGCGAAAACGGGGTTAAGGAGCTTATATTAATCGCCCAGGATACAACGCGCTACGGCAAGGATTTGTACGGTAAATATTCGCTCGATAAGCTGCTTTCGGAGCTTGTGAAAATAGAAAAAGCCGAGTGGATAAGAGTGCATTACTATTATACCGAGGCGATAACCGACGAGCTTATAGACGTTATGGCGAGGTATGATAAAATATGCAATTACATCGACATGCCGATACAGCATATAAACAATGACATACTGCGCCGTATGGCACGCAGAACCACGCGTGAGGAAACAATTGAAAAAATCGGAAAAATACGTGCAAAAATGCCCGGCTGTACAATAAGAACGTCAATAATTACGGGTTTCCCGGGCGAAACGGAGGAGCAGTTTAACGAGCTTTACGAGTTTGTTAAGAAAACGCGTTTTGACCGCATGGGTGTGTTTGCGTATTCCCAAGAGGAGGGAACCGCAGCGGCAGAGTTTGACAATCAGATTGACGAGGACATAAAAAACGAGCGTCTCGATAAGCTTATGACGCTGCAGCAGGAAATATCTCTCGAGCTTAACCGTGCAAAAATCGGAAGTGAGATTGAGGTCATAACAGAGGGCTATGACGAGGAAAACTATCTGTTCTACGGAAGAAGCCGCGGCGACAGCATTGATGTTGACGGAAAGGTTTATTTCGGAACGGAAGAAGAGGTTTCGCCGGGAGACATAGTGACGGTAAAAATTCTCGATGCCGATGAATATGATTTGACGGGACAGAGAGTTGAATAAAAAAATATTTGATTTGTGCCGCACAATGCGGCGGAACGGAGGATTTTTATGAATACCGCAAATAAGCTTACGCTTTTAAGAGTTGTGCTTGTACCCGTGTTTATGGCATTTCTGCTGATGAACGGCACCGCATGGCAGCTTGCGGCACTGGCGGTTTTCGTCATTGCGTCGCTTACGGATATGCTTGACGGTCAGATAGCACGGCGCTGCAATCAGATTACAACATTCGGAAAATTTGCCGATCCTCTTGCTGACAAAATGCTCACGACTGCGGCATTTTTGGTGTTTATGCAAAAGGGAATTATAAATTCATGGGCGGTTATGATAATTCTTGCGCGTGAATTTATGGTTGCCGGAGTGAGGCTTGCCGCGGTGTCGGAGGGCAAGGTGATTGCCGCATCGTTCTGGGGCAAATTCAAAACAGTTTCGCAGATGGCTGCGATTATAATTGCAATACTTGTGCTTAACATATCGGCAGTGCCGCAGAGTGCAGCCGTTATTGTTACAAATATATTTGTCTGGATTTCGGTTGTGCTGACCGTAATTTCGGGCGCGGATTACCTGGTGAAAAACTGGAATCTGATGAAGCTTAAATAGGAAGGGAACATTTTTAACGATGGAAAAATGGATTGATGAACTGTATTTTGACAGAAAAGGTTTAATACCTGCCATTGTTCAGGATAAAAACACGAATGAAATTCTTATGGTGGCATACATGAACGAGGAGGCCGTTATAAAAACGGCGGAAACAAAAAAGGCAACGTTCTGGTCGCGCTCAAGAAATCAGCTTTGGGTTAAGGGTGAAACCTCGGGCAATTTCATGTTGGTTGATGAAATACGCGTGGATTGTGACGAGGACGCAATTCTTCTTCTTGTTACCCCGGCAGGCCCTGCGTGCCATACGGGCAATAAGTCATGCTTTTACAGAAGAGTGAGAGACGGCATACTTACAATGATTAACAGTGCTGCCGATACCGATGATATATCCGATGCCCTTGAAAAGGAGCAGGAGGTTGTAATAAGCAGAAAGCTAAAGCCGGAGCCGGGCAGCTACACAAATTATCTGTTCGATAAGGGCGACGATAAAATTCTGAAAAAAGTGGGCGAGGAAGCGGCAGAGGTTGTCATTGCCGGAAAGAACCGTTCAAAGGACGAAATCGCATACGAAACTGCGGATTTAATGTATCATCTCACGGTTATGCTCGTTGATAACGGCATGACATGGGAGGATATTTTCAGAGAAATGAAAAACCGCAGAGGTTAGAAATACGAAGCACATAAAAAAACACATCGGACAAAGCTGATGTGACTCCGAAAAGTCAGACCAAAAATCTGACTTTTGGGGGTCGGTTCATACGTCTGGTGTGTTTTTATGCGTTTTTAAAACGATTCTTGTAACTTCTCTTTTATCCGACGGTTTCTCCGCTTTTAAACGTAACCCCTATTTCCGTTCCCTGTCCCGGTTCGCTTTTAAGCGTAAGCTTTGCATCCAAATCCTCGGCGGCATGCTTTACAATCGAAAGTCCGAGTCCCGTTCCGCCCGTTTCCTTTGAATGGCTTTTGTCAACACGGTAAAATCTCTCAAATACACGGTCCTGATGCTCAATCGGAATACCTATTCCCGTGTCGGAAACAACAAGCCTTGCTCTGTCCTCCGATGCGGAAACCGAAATGTCAACGCTGCCGTTTTCCTTGTTGTATCTTATCGCGTTGTCGCAGAGATTATATATAAGCTCATGCACCAGGCGCGGAACACCGCTTATTACGGTGCACTGTCCCGTCAGATTTATTGTTACACCGTGCTTTTTTGCAGCTGGCGAAAGCTCCGATACAACGTCTGCGGCGGTAAGATATAAATCAACATTTTCAAAATCCATCTGATTTTTTTCGTCAAGCTGTGACAGACGTATTATATCGTCAATCAGTGTGACAAGCCGCGCCGCCTCGGAATGAATATTCGCCATAAATCTCGGTTTGTCCTCCTGCTTGACAAGTCCGCTCTCCAGAAGCTCCGCACTGCCTATAATCGACTGCAGCGGAGTTTTCAGCTCATGCGAAACATTAGCCGTAAATTCGCGGCGGTTTCTTTCGGCAAAAACTCTGTCGGTAATGTCAAAAGCGAGGATAACTGTCTTTTCACCTATGGGGCTGATGTTCAGCTGATATTCGCGTCCGCTGCGGCTTATGCATATTTCGCTGTTTTTCCCGTCATCGGTGCTTTCCGCCGCCTTTATTATGTCATATCCGCGTTCGATTGTGAGAAACGGCTTTCCTATGCACGAAAGTTCTGTATTAAAAAGCGATGCCGCGGCATTGTTTATTGCAAGAATATTTTTGTTTGCGTCAAGCAGCACAAGTCCCTCATTCATATTCTGAATTACGGCGGCAAGCTCCCCGCGGCTTTTTTCAAGCTCCGCCGTCTGCTTTTTTATTCTGCGCCGCTGATGCTCCATGTGTGACAGAATGGGAGATATTTCGTCATAAGCTTCATTGTCGAGCGGCTTTTCGAGATTAAGGCTGCCGAGCGGCTCGACAATCCTTTTCGACATTTTTCGCGCAAGAAAAACCGAAAAAAGAGCTGCGGCAAGAAAAATCACCGCAATCGGGCGCAGCGCACCGACCATCAGACTTGCCTCGGAGGAATATGATTCGGAAATCCTTAAAACCGTGTTATCATGCAGACGCTCGGCAAGGTACATTGTATTTTCCATGAGCGTCGGCGAAACGCGCGTGCTTTGTCCGCTGCCGTTTGAAAGCGCCTCGCGCACCTCCTCGCGTTCGCTGTGATTTTCCATTGATGCTGCGTCCGCCTCGGTATCGTACAGTACTTTTCCGTCCGATGCGATAAGCGTCAGTCTGCACCCCGTTATTTTATGCAGATATTCCTCCCCCTCATTCTCAACGCCGCGGACCGCAAGCGCAAGCTGCGATTTAAGCTGCTGCGTCTGGAGTGAGAGAAAATATCCGTACATTGTAAGGACTGTAACGGCAAAGGTCACAAAAAGCGTTATGACTGCGGTGACAAATACCGCTCTGAAAATCTTTTTTGTCATGAATTAACCTCCAAACGGTACCCCACACCTCTGACGGTTTCGATAAGTCCGTCATGCGGAGCAAGCTTTTTTCTTAACGTCCTTATATGCATATCCACCGTTCTCGATTCGCCGAAATAGTCCTGTCCCCATATATCGTTAAACAGCTGCTCACGCGTGAACACCATTCCGGGGTGTGACATAAACAGCTTTAACAGCTCAAATTCCTTGTATGTAAGAGAAATGCGTTTCCCGTCAGCCTCTGCGGTGTGCGACTGCGTATCAATCGTAACGCTGCCGATTTTTATGCGGCTTTTTTCATCAGCGGGGACGGAGCGCCTTAATACCGCCTTAATGCGCGATACCATTTCAAGCATGCCGAACGGCTTTGCGAGATAATCGTCCGCACCTGCGTCAAGTCCGCGGATTTTATCGTATTCCATTCCCTTTGCGGTAGCCATTATAACGGGCAGAGCCTTTGTTTTCGGATTTGCACGGAGACGGCGCAGTATTTCGATTCCGTCCGTGTCGGGGAGCATGATGTCGAGAATAATAAGGTCTGGCATTCCGCTTTGCAAAGCATCGAAAAAGCTCTTTCCGTCGGGAAAGCCCTTTGCCTCAAAGCCCGTCTGCGAAAGCGTGTAAAGTTCAATATCGCGTATTCCGGCATCGTCCTCTATGCACCATATAATCATAATACCGCACCCTCTTTTTATTTCATATAAGTTCAGTATATCATTATAGCACTTTAATGTCAAATTTAAAAGCACGGTTTTGTAAAATTTAAGTAAAAAGCACGGATACGCATAATTATGCGTTCCGCGCTTTCTTTAACGGTCAATTTTCCGTTTGTGCTTCGCCGTTATTTTCCGTTTCCCCGTCAAATGACGGATAATCCGTGCTTTCAATAATCTTTATCATTTCGCTTTTATCCAGTCCCTCATCGCTGTAAACGGAGTGACGTTGTATAAGAAGGAGGTATGTTTGTTTCATTAAAACGTTTTGAAACCGATACCGTAACCGAGCCTTGTCCGAGAAGAATGTTAAACAATTCCGCCGGAACGTATGTTACGTCATTTTTAAGAACGGGTGCCGCGCCGAGAGCCGTGGGTGCCGACATGCCGATTGCGGTTGACGATGCCATATAGTAGCTGTCCGTTCCGATATAAACTCTTGTGTTTACCTCGCCATTGTCAAGCCTGTCGCCGTTCACCGTAACGCTGTAAGCACTATTTTCTGCCGTCGGTGCAATGTCCTCGGCAAATACCGCCGCCGATGATGTTAATAATCCGCATACCAGAACCATAGATATGAACTTTTTCATAATTAATTACTCCTTTTATCATTACATTTATTTTTTGTCTTTTTGAGGTCCTCAATTATAAAACAAATGACAAGAGGAAAACGTTGCAAAAAATTCTAAAAATTTAAAAAATTTTTTCCCTGGTATGTGTCACGCTTAAGCATTAGCTTATCAATCTCGTTAAGCACCACAAATTTTTTAAGACTCCACAAAGGACCTATGAGCGAATCCCTGCCGCCGTCGCCGGTAAGACGCTGTATTACCGTTTCGGGGGAAAATTCTTCAAGCTGGCGCACTATAACGTCAACGTAATCTTCAAGTGTCATAAGCTCGAATTTTCCTTCGTTAAGCTCACGTTCTATCGGTGTGCCCTTTAAAACGTGCAGCAGGTGCAGCTTTACGCAGTGCGGTTTAAGCTGCGCCACCTGCCTTGCACTTTCAACCATCATTTCCTTTGTTTCGCCGGGCAGTCCGTCTATGAGGTGGACGCAGACGTTTATTTTGCGTTTTTTTAGTTTTTCATAGCCGTCAAGAAACTCCGCATATGTATGGCAGCGGTTGATTTTTTCGCCCGTTTCGTCAAAAACCGTCTGCAAGCCGAGCTCTGTTATAAGATATGTTCTTTCGTTAAGCTCGCAAAGATAATCGAGGACATCGTCTTTAAGGCAGTCGGCGCGCGTGGCAATGCTTATCCCCACAACGTTTGGCTGACGCAGAACAGGCTCAAATCTTTCTCTTAACACATCGGCAGGGGCATATGTATTGGTGTGCGCCTGAAAATACGGAATGTATTTTGCGTCATGCCATTTGTTGTGCATGCGGTTTTTTACCTCCTCAAACTGCATTAAAATGCCGTGCGACGGATTTCCCGCAAAATCGCCGCTGCCCGAGGAGGAACAGTAGGTGCAGCCGCCCGTTCCTTTTGTGCCGTCTATGTTGGGACAGGTAAAGCCTGCGTTGAGCGCAATTTTCATTACCTTGCCGCCGAATTTGTGTCTTAAATGATAATTCCATGTATGATAGCGCTTGTTATCATCGGAATATATGAAATTATTATCCATTTTACCTCCATATTATAAAAAGGGGATGTAAAAAAAGTCCAGACCGCAAAAAGGCAATTTTTCTTAATTTTAATACCTTTTTGCTACGAACAAACTGAACCACTCGGAGTACCTGTGTACGCCGTCGGGTTCAGTTCGTCCGTTCTGAAGTTTTTTTTCCTATCCCCTTAAAAGGAGTTGAAATACAACTCCCCGGACCGTGCTGCAGAATGTGCAGAGCCAACATAAAATAAGTAATTTCATTCTGCCTTTGAACATTATACATTAACAGTCCGCATTACATGTTTGCTTTTTCGTCAGCTTTTAAGCTGAAATGATGTGCAGTCCGTGCACTCGATCATTGTCGGGTTAGGCTCGTGAGTGCCTACCATAATGCTCGACAGTGAACAGTAATCCTCCGACTGACAGTGGTTCTTGCACTGAGTTACGGAGCATCTGATGCTTTTGTTTGCTTCACAGTTACAATTGCTCATTTTTATACCCTTTCCTTTCTGTGCCAAAGGAATTAACGGCACAATCCTATTATGAGCAATTACAAAAAAATTATTCCGGAAAATTATTGCGTGATTACATTATACAGGCGCGACACCGTTGCGATTGCCTGCTGCACCGTATATGTACCCTGCGGCTCAAAGCAATTGTTGTCGACACCGTTCATTATTCCGTTTTCCGTCACCCATTTAACGTAAAACGGCGCCCATGATGAAACTTTACCGTTATCGGCATATTTTAAGGTATATCCGCTTCCGATATATTTAAAAAGCGATGCCACCGATGTCAGCATTTTTGCCGCCTCCTCGCGCGTTATGCAGCCGTCGGGGTCAAAGTATTCGCCGCCCCTGCCGCTTACAACACCGAGGTTAAAGAGTATATCTATTGATTTGTCCTTGCCTGTGCAGTCCGCGAAATTATCACGGCTGTAGGCGGAATTTTTTTCCGACATATAGCTTTCGAGTGATGAGTAATTCTGCGAAACGGCAATAAGATTGCCGATAAGCATACAAAATTCCTCGCGCGATATGTTTGCGGAGTATTTGCCCGTCAGGCTGTACGGCACGAGCGAGCGTGCCGCTGCCTCCTTTACTGGAGACTGCGCCCATACATCGGAGGGCAGCTTAAGAAAGTCATTGTCGGTGCGGCGGTGAAACGGTGCGCCGTTTTGCTTTTCTTCTGATTCCTCATATTTGGAATACAGATACATGAACTTGCTTAAATCGTAGTCATCCATTTCGTAGCAAATGTAGTTTGATGTGCCGTACATTCCTATCTGTACACCCGAAGAGAAAAAGAAGCTTTTGTTTCCGCTTTCGGTCTCGAAATTTACCGAAGTGCCGCGGAACGGAGTCGGATTTATCGTGCGGTGCAGCATTATGTTTGCCGCGCTGTAGTAAAAATCCTTTATCTCATCGTTTGAGAGAGGAATGTATTTGTCATCGCCGATATTTGTAACCGATGCGGACGTGATTTTGTCCGCATCGTATATTTCCAGTGCGTCTGCCATTGTCATTGTTTCGGGCAAATCCACAATGTTGTATGCATATGCACCGCTGCCGCAAAGCAGCGCCGTGAATATCAGCGTTAAAAATATTGCTGTTTTTTTAATTTTAATCACCTCATATTTGTGATGCCGAACCGCTTATTTTAATATCGGATAAAAGTAAGCAGAACACTTTTTTAAAAAGCAACGGTGTACGAGGGTACTCCGAGCCGCATTAAAATGCGTTATGCGAAGCTTATTTCCCATTATTTTAATATCGGACAGAAACGAGCAGAACACTTTTTAAAAGGCGACGGTGTACGAGGGTACTCCGAGCCGCATTAAAATGCGTTATGCGAAGTTTGTTTCCGATATTATGCTTTAAAGGGGGATAATACTGCCTTTATCCCGTTCGGAAATTCAACGTAAAATTCAATGTACGAGGGATTTGTTTCGTCAATGTACATATCGAGAACGGTGAAGTAGTCAAACTCCGATGCCGACATGGTATTCTGCGAACCGTTCTTGTAGCCGCCCGGCGTGTATGTATCGGTCGGTGTATAGTAATAAACCATGTTATCATTATAAGTATGTACAAGCTTTCTCGGAATTATTTTTCCCGCATTTGAAACTCTGTACTGTGTAATTACATCATTTTCAAGCTGATATGCGCTGCCTGTGAGCATGATGTCGGTAAAGCACAGTCCCTCAAGGTCGGAAAGCATGTAGCTCTTCTGGTCAAAGAAAAGTCTTGACGCAAATTTTATGCTCATTCTCTCGCCGTTTTTGTTCTTTAACGGAATAAGCTTTTCGCCGTCATATTTAAAGAACCAAGCCGTAAGCGTCTCGCCGTTTTCAACTATAACGATTTCCTTTTGCAAATCGGACTTATCAATATCCACAACCGCAAACGCATATGTGCTTCTCATAAAGCTTATGGTCTGCGAAAAATCGGTGCCGTTTATAAGCAGGAGCGGAGCCTGTTCGGTTGATGCGTCAAGCGTGCAGGTGAATGTCACGTTATCCGTGTCGCCCGTACCGTTTACGTCAACCTCTTTCCACATAACCGACTGATTTGTGTAGAAATCCGCCGCCTCGGTCAGATCGCGGAACGCAACACGTCTTGCCGCATACGGGCGGTACTCCGTGCCGTCCGTCGAAACGACAACCGTTGAATGAAAGCCGTCCCATGTAATCTTAAAATCCATTGCCTCACCTATTGCACGCACGGGGATAAGTATACGGTCTTTGTATATTATCGCCGGAACGGCAAGTGCGACCTGTGAATTGTTTTTGTAGAGAACATTGTCCCCGACCGTTATTTTAACCGTGTAGTTGCCCTTTGTGAGCGTGGCTGTTTTCGATGCCTGATCCCACTGTACATCGGCACCTGCCTTTTCAAACACCGCACGGATCGGAACAAGAGTTGTACCGTCAAAAATTATCGGAGCCTGGTCAAATTCCACCTTTTCGTTGTTTACCAATACGCTGACGTCATTTTCCTCCGCCGTAACCGCCGACGCACCCGTGCAAAGCACAAATGCCGCCGCCAATGCGCATAAAACAGATTTCAATTTCATAAAAATCATCCTTTCATAGCAAAAATGTATTTAAAATACACAGTATTTATCCATGTACTTTTCCATATTTGTGAGAACGTCTCCGTAAGAGCCGTCCGCCTTAAGATATTCGTAAATGTCCTTAACGGTAACGATTGAATGAACGTTTATACCGAAATCGTCCATAACCTCCATAATCGCCGTTTTGTTCTTGTTCTGACCGACCTCGCAGCGGTTTACGGATATAAACATATCTGTAACCGAAACATCTGCCGCACTCTTTAAAACGGGCATTGTTTCGCGTACCGCAGTGCCTGCCGTGATAACGTCCTCAATTATGATTACCCTGTCGCCGTCAACGGGCTTGTAGCCTACGAGCGAGCCGCCCTCGCCGTGGTCCTTTGCTTCTTTTCTGTTGAAGAAATAAGGCTTGTCGATGCCGTATTCGTTGTACAGCGCCGCCGCGCAGGACGCCGCAAGCGGTATGCCCTTGTATGCCGGGCCGAACATGCAGTCAAAGCCGTTTTCGCAGCTTTCCTTTACAAGCTGTGCGTAAAATTTTCCCAAAGCGGCAATCTGTCTGCCTGTTCTGTAGCAGCCCGTGTTTATGAAATACGGCGTGTCTCTGCCGCTTTTGGTAACAAAATTACCGAAACGCAGTACGTCCGACTCCATCATAAATTCAATAAATTCTCTTTTTGTCTGTTCTGTCATTATCATACCTCCCGGCTTAATCTCTGAAATATAAATTCCTGAGCTTTTTTAAAATTCTCTTTTCCGTGCGCGAAACCTGCATCTGCGATATGCCGAGCCTTTCGGCAATCTGCTGCTGCGTCATTTCGTCCGTATACCGCATTTTAACAAAGCTGCGTTCCTTTTCGTTAAGCTGCTTCATACAGTATTCCACAAAATCCTTGTCCTCCAGCATGAGAAAATGATTATCCTCCGCGCCGAGAACGTTTAAAATATTCATTCTGCCGTCTGCGGATGCCTCATATTCGAGCGATTTTATAAATGATGTACCGCCCGCCTCGCTTGCTTCTTTTATGACGCTGTCGGATAAATCGAGCCGCCTTGCAAGCTCCGCATCGGACATATCGGACGAGCTTCTTTTAAGCTTTTCCGCTCTGTAAAACACCTCGTAGAGACGGCGCGGAATCCGTACAAAATTGCCCTTGTCACGGAAATACCGCCGTATTTCGCCCATGACCGTAGGTGTGGCAAAGGTGGCGAACTTTACGCCCCTGTCCGGATCGAACCTCTCCACCGCATAAAGAACTCCCATAGATGCAACCTGATAAATATCATCGTAATCTATGCCGCGGTTTATGAATTTCCGCGAAAGGATTTCCGCAATATACATATATGAAGAAACTATTTCATCTCTTAAATGAACATCTTTTGTTTTTTTGTATTCGGAAAACATTTCATATTCGCGCACATCGGGTTTTTCAAGTGCCAAAATCTGTCCTCCCGTATTTTTTATTTGCTTATGAGCGTATCCGCAATCTTTTTCGAGTTTTCAAACGCTGCGGTGTTTTCCTCATCGTCCTTGCCGTTAAGCTTCACGGCTATGTACAAATCATCACACGGAATCTGCGCGTTTTTCAAAACGGCGCTGTCCTTAAGCGAAACCGCGCGTGCCGTGCCGTTACTGTCCTTAATGACGTCATCATCGGTCAATTCACGGTTTGTCCAGTCGCTTATCGGCGCAAATACACCGGAATATGCCTCGCCGTTAATCATTGCGTCCGCCATGCTCTTATCAAGAATAAACAGGAATGAATTGTCATTCTGAAATTCCAGCATCAGCTTTGTCTGCATTGCGTAGTTGTACTGTGCGTCCTCCTGATTGTCGGATATGACAAGCGGCTGGAAATACGGCAGACTTTCGCCGTTTTTGTTAATATCCTCGGTATATTCCGTAAGAATTTCCGTAAATTTGTTTTCCGTTTCCTCACCTAAGGCATATCCTCCGGCATATGTAACGGTCAAATCGTATTTCGGAGCGGTAACGCACTGCCGTACCGTCACTCCTATGCATAAAACAATAAAAGCAGTTGCTATCGTATGCCATTTGTAATACATCCAGAAATACGACCACCACGCTTTTGTGAACCTTTTGGGAACTACCCCGTACTTTTCAGCCATAATCTTCCCTCCTGCGGCAGCCTAAAGGTCGCAAAATTTAAAGATAATTGATGTTATCCGATATTATTATAACATACGCATGCCGAATAATCAAGTTATTTTTGCGGTGCGCACGGGCAAAAAAAATACAATTTTAACAAAATAATGTCCGCGGAAAAGAAAATTTGCATAAAAGCTTGATATTGACACTAAAAAAAGGTATAATAGTATAAAATGGTCTTTTTAGTGATTTTAACAAGGAGAATAATTAATGGATAATAATATGGCTATGGCAGAATTATTGTTTGCCGATATAAAGAAAACACCCGAGGATTACGAAAGCAAATATCCTGCGCGAAACCTTAAAGAGGGCGCAAAGGTAACGCGTTTCGCGCCCAGCCCCACAGGCTTTCTGCATGTGGGTAGTCTGTTTGCGGCATTCGTTTCGCAAAGAGCCGCAAAGGCAACGGACGGCGTGTTCTATCTGCGTGTTGAGGATACGGATAAAAAGCGTGAGGTGGAAAACGGGGTTACCGGTATAGTTGAGGGCTTAAACGATTTCGGCATAGTTCCCGATGAGGGCATGATAAACGAAACCGAGTCCACGGGTGCGTATGCGCCCTATATCCAGAGCCGCCGTACGCATATCTACCAGGCATACGTTAAGCAGCTTGTGCAGCAGGGCATGGCATATCCGTGCTTTATGACCGAGGAGGAGGCTGCGGAAATCCGTGAAAAGCAGGAGCATGACAAGGAGCTGCCCGGAATTTACGGAAAGTATGCAAAATACAGGGATATAACCGTTGACGAAGCGAAAAAGCTTATGGCAGAGGGCAGAGAGTACGTTTTAAGACTCAAATCCCCCGGAAAGCCGGACGGCAAGGTGTCGTTTAAGGACGCTGTAAAGGGCAATATAGAAATGCCCGAAAATATACTTGACGTGGTACTGCTCAAAAAGGACGGCACGCCTACATACCATTTTGCGCATGCCGTAGACGACCACCTCATGCACACAACAGATGTAACGCGCGGTGACGAGTGGATTTCCTCCGCACCGATTCATTTGCAGCTGTTCCGTGTGCTCGGCTTTAAGGCGCCGAAATATGCGCATATTTCGCCGATTATGAAAGAGGACGAGGAAACGGGCGGAAAGAGAAAGCTTTCAAAAAGAAAGGACCCCGAGGCGGCTGTTTCGTATTACAAGGAGGCAGGCTTCCCGAAAGAGGCGGTTCTCGAATATCTGATGACGATTGCAAATTCCGATTTCGAGGACTGGCGCCGTGCAAACAAAACCGCCCCGCTTGACGATTTCAAGTTCAGTCTTTCGAAAATGAGCAAGGCAGGTGCGTTGTTTGACCTTGTAAAGCTGGGTGATATAAGCAAGAATTATATCAGCACGCTAAATGCGGACGAGGTTTATTCCCGTGTACTCGAATGGGCAAAGGAATATAATGAAGAGCTTTATAAGCTGTTTGTAAAAGACGAAGCATACGCAAAGAGTATTCTGGGAATAGAGCGCGGAAACGCAAAGCCGCGTAAGGATATAGCAAAGTGGTCGGACGTTCGTGATTATCTCGCATATTTCTATGACGAGCTGTGGGATAAGCAGCGAGATTTTGCGGAAAATGTTTCGGCTGCGGATTCGGCGGAAATATTAAAGGAATATAAGACAATTTATAAGCATGACGCACCCTCGGAGGACTGGTTCCCGGCTGTGCGTGAGCTTGCAATAAAGCTCGGCTTTGCCGGAGCGCCCAAGGAATACAAGAAAAATCCCGATATGTATAAGGGACATGTCGGCGATGTTGCCGGAGTTATAAGGGCAGCGGTCACCGGCAGAAGAAATACACCCGATTTATATGAAATAATGCAGGTTCTCGGTAATGACGAGGTTATGGCCCGTATTGACGAAGCAATTAAAATATTAAGCTGATAAGAAAAATAATTCGGCACGGAAAGGACAGAAAAAATGGAAGAATTTGTGAGCAAAAACTTTATTCAGGAGGCAATCGAAAAGGATTTGAAGGAAGGTCATTACGACCACGTTCAGACTCGTTTTCCTCCCGAACCGAACGGTTATCTTCATGTGGGACATGCCAAGGCAATATGCATAGATTTCGGCATGGCGCAGCAGTATAACGGAACATGCAATCTGCGTCTTGACGATACAAACCCCGTAAAAGAGGATACGGAGTATATCGACGCAATCATGGAGGATATACAGTGGCTCGGCTTCAAGTGGGATAAGGTGCTTTACGCGTCCGATTATTTTGATGATATTTACAAATGTGCGGTTAAGCTTATCGAAAAAGGAAAAGCATATGTGTGCGACCTCTCGGCGGACGAAATCCGCGAGTACAGAGGAACGCTCACCGAGCCGGGAAAGAACAGTCCGTACCGCGACCGTTCAATCGAGGAAAATCTTGACCTGTTCAGGCGCATGACCGACGGTGAATTTCCCGACGGCTCAAAGGTGCTGCGTGCAAAAATAGATATGGCATCGCCCAATCTCAACATGCGCGATCCCGTTATATACAGAATTTTGCGTGCGCATCATCACAGAACGGGCGATAAGTGGCTTGTTTATCCGATGTACGATTTCGCACACCCGATTTCCGATACGGTTGAGGGTGTTACACATTCGCTGTGTTCGCTTGAATTTGAGGATCACAGACCGCTGTATGACTGGTTCTTAAAGGAGCTTGAATTTGAAGCCCCGTCAAGACAGATTGAGTTTGCGAGAATGAATCTTAACTATACGCTCACAAGCAAGCGCCGCTGCTTAAAGCTTGTGAGAGAGGGAATTGTCTCCGGCTGGGACGATCCGAGAATGTCAACGCTCTGCGGCATGCGCCGCCGCGGCTACACTGCGGAGGCGATCCGTGATTTCTGCGAAAGAATAGGCGTTTCAAAGGCAAACAGCGTTATAGATTTTGCAATGCTCGAAGCATGCATAAGGGAGGATTTGAACAAAAAAGCTCCCCGTGCAATGGCTGTGCTGCATCCCATAAAGCTTATAATCGACAACTATCCCGAGGACAAGACGGAAACAATAGAGGTTGAGGTAAATCCCGAGGACCCGTCAATGGGAGTGCGCGGAGTTGAATTTTCAAAGTATTTGTACATCGAGGCGGAGGATTTCCGTGAGGAGGCTCCCTCAAAATACCACAGACTTGTACCGGGCAGAGAGGTACGCTTAAAGAGTGCGTATTACGTTACCTGCACCGGCTGCGACAAGGACGAAAACGGAAACGTCGTTGCCGTTCACTGCACATACGATCCCGAATCGAGGGGCGGACAGACTCCCGACGGCAGAAAAGTAAAGGGTACAATACATTTCGTAAGCGCCGCGCATGCACTTGATGCGGAAATACGTCTGTATGACAGACTTTTCAATGTGGAAAATCCGTCGGACGAAACAGGTGTGAGCGACTTCACCGAAAACCTTAATCCCAATTCGATGGTTGTGATTAAGAATGCAAAGCTTGAAAGCAATCTCAAATCCGCAAAGGTCGGCGACAAGTTCCAGTTCTTAAGAACAGGCTACTTCTGCAAGGATATTGACAGCACCGAAGAGATGCCGATATTTAATCGGACAGCTGCCCTCAAAGACTCTTGGAAAAAGCAAAACGAAAAATAAGCGGCGCATCTCAATATTAAACAAAGCCGCATATGCGGCGGAAACGGAGGAATAACAATGGAATATACAGAGTTTTTTGCCGACAGGGTAAGAGACATGAAAGGCTCGGCAATAAGGGAAATGTTCAAAAGAATGGCAGATCCCGAAATAATTTCGCTTGCCGGCGGAAATCCGGCATCGGAGCTTTTCCCCGGCGAGGAGCTTTCAAAAATTGCGGGAAAAATACTTATGACAAGTCCGGCGCTTGCTTTGCAGTACGGCACAACGGACGGTCATCCCAAAATGAAAGAATGTGCAAAATCACGTGTTATGAAAGTCAATTCATTTGCGGATAATGACGAAATCCTTATAATGACGGGTGCAAACCAGGGCATCGACCTCACGGCAAAATCACTTCTTAACAAGGGTGACAAGGTTGTGGTTGAAAGCCCCAGCTTTATCGGCAGCCTTAACGCATTCCGCACCTATGAATGTGAGCTTCTGGGCGTGAGCGTTGAAAGCGACGGAATGAACATGGACGAGCTTGAAGAAACGCTAAAGAACAACACGGGCATAAAAATGATTTACACAATTCCGACATTCCAGAATCCGACAGGTGTTACAATGTCGCTTGAAAAGAGAAAGCGCATGCTTGAACTGGCAGGAAAGTACAACGTGCTTATTCTGGAGGATAACCCCTACGGCGATTTAAGATTTTCGGGCGAGGACGTTCCCACAATAAAATCACTCGATACCGAGGGCAGAGTTATTTATGCAGGCTCATTCTCAAAAATACTCTCGCCCGGTATGCGTCTGGGTTATCTTGCCGCGGACGCAAAAATCTGCGAAAAAATCGAGATATTAAAGCAGGTGAATGACGTACATACTCCCGTGCTGACACAGCTTATGTGCGTTGAGTTTATGAAAAAGTACAATATAGACAGCTATATAGAGAAAAACCGTAAGCTTTATGGCGAAAAATGCGCTGCAATGCTCGAAGCTATGGAAAAATATTTCCCCAAGGGCAAGGTTGAATGGACTGTCCCCGAGGGCGGTATATTCCTGTGGTGCAAGTGTCCGACAATCGAGGATATAACACCCGTGGTAAATGCGTGCCTTGAGAAAAAGGTTGCAATCGTACCCGGCTCAAACTTTGCCGTGGATATGTCCGCACCGTCAAATCAGTTCAGACTTAATTATTCGTCCGCGTCAATCGACAAGATACAAACCGCGGTTGAGCGTCTGGGCGGTGTGCTTACCGAGCTTCTGTAATACTTGAAAGGAATGAGACACAAATGGATGATAAAAAAGTAATTTTCAGCGGAGTTCAGCCGTCGGGAAATATAACATTGGGAAACTATCTCGGAGCTATAAAAAACTGGGTTGGTATCCAGGACGATTACCGCTGCTATTATGCAATAATGGATATGCATTCCATAACGGTGCGTCAGAATCCGACAGAGCTTCGAAAGCGTACTCTCGATTTGTTAAAGCTTTATATTGCATGCGGAATAAATCCCGAAAAGAGCCTGCTTTTTATACAGTCGCAAAATCACGCGCATGCGGAGCTTGCATGGATTTTAAACTGCTATACATACATGGGCGAGCTGTCCAGAATGACGCAGTTCAAGGATAAATGCGCAAAGCATGCCGACAATATAAATGCCGGACTTTTCACCTACCCCGTGCTGATGGCGGCGGATATTCTGCTTTATCAGGCGGATTTGGTGCCCGTCGGCAAGGATCAGATGCAGCATATAGAAATATGCCGCGATATAGCGTCACGCTTTAACGGCATATACGGCGATGTATTCAAAATGCCCGAGGGTTATGTTCCGAAAGCGGGCGCAAAAATAATGAGCCTGCAGGAGCCGCTGAAAAAAATGTCGAAATCTGACGAAAACCCGAAAGCGTACATTTCCATGCTTGATGATTTCAGCGTAATATCAAAGAAGATAAAAAGCGCCGTTACCGACAGCGAGGGCGTTATAGAATACCGCAAGGACGATGACGAAAAAGCCGGAATAAACAATCTTCTGACAATAATGGCTGCGGTTACGGGAAAAACTCCCGAACAGATTGCCGCAGAATATTCGGGCAAGGGCTACGGTGTTTTCAAGAACGACGTTGCGGAGGCTGTTGTCGAAGAAATCAGACCGATAAGAGAGGCTTATGACAAGCTTTCGGGTGATAAGCAGTATCTTGCCGAAATATATAAAAAAGGTGCGGAAACCGCAGGACGTATCGCACAGAGAACACTCAAAAAGGTTTATAAAAAGGTGGGCTTTGTGGTAGATTAACCGTCCGCCCCGAAAGGAGTTTATTATGTCAACACAACAGGCATTAAACATGATTTTTGCATTTATCGTGTCATTTGTATTCACATTTGCCACAACGCCGCTCGCACGGCGGTTTGCATATAAAATAGGAGCAATCGACGTGCCGAAGGACGGCAGAAGAATGCATAAAAAGCCTACGCCGCGTATCGGCGGACTGGCTATAGTATTCGGATTTTTTGCGGCGGCGGTGTGCTTTGCCGATTATGAAGGCTCGGGACGTCAGTTCGTGGGTGTGAGCGCCGGTGCGCTGATACTCGTTGCCATGGGAATTGTGGACGACTGCAAAGCGCTTGACGCAAAGCTGAAATTTGTAATTCAGATAATTGCGGCGCTTATAACGATTTATGTTGGTGATATAAAGATTGACGTTATCACAAACCCGAATCTGTTAAGCGACAATCCGTATTTCATACTTCCCGAATGGCTTTCCGTAACGGTTACAACGCTGTGGATTGTATTTATCACAAATGCCGTTAATTTCATTGACGGACTTGACGGACTCGCCGCCGGAGTAAGTGCGATAATGTCGGTATCCTTGGTATTCATATCCGTAAGAGTGGGAGATTATTCGGTTGCACTTTTGGGGATTGCGCTTATGGGCTCCTGCTTCGGATTTCTGCCGTTCAATTTCAACCCGGCAAAAATCTTCATGGGCGATACGGGTTCGACATTTCTCGGATTTATGCTTGCCACGCTGTCGGTGCAGGGAGTGTTCAAGAGCTATGCGGTAATTTCGTTTGCCGTGCCGCTTTTAATACTCGGACTTCCGCTGTTTGACGCAAGCTTTGCCATGATAAGACGTGTGCTGTCGGGAAAAAGTCCGATGGTTGCGGACAGAGGACATCTGCATCACAGACTGATAGATATGGGATTTTCTCAGAAGCAGACGGTGTTTATTCTTTATGCGATAAGCGGTGTTCTGGGAATTACCGCCGTTCTGCTTGCGGAAAGCGGTTTCCTGCGTGCGCTGCTGCTGCTTATATGCGTGCTGATATTCATTATGATAGGTTCGCTTTTGGGCAAAAATCCGCATCAGCATGACGATACGCGCGATAAAACAGATGATACTGAAAACAAGGACGATTGATTTTTAGCGGAGAGGACTGATACGAAATGAAAAAAATAAAAGTACTTACCGTTTTCGGCACACGGCCCGAAGCGATTAAAATGGCACCTTTGGCAATAGAGCTTAATAAGTACGAAAACATAGACGCAAAGGTCTGCGTCACGGCGCAGCATCGGCAAATGCTTGACCAGGTGCTTGAAATATTTAAAATAAAGCCGGATTATGACCTTGATATAATGAAAGACCGTCAGACTCTTGCCGGAATTACAACGAGAGTTCTTGAGGGCATGGACGATGTTATAAAAGCCGAAAAGCCGGATATTATCCTCGTTCACGGCGACACATCGACAAGCTTTGTTGCCGCGCTTGCCGGATTTTATAATCAGGTTAAGGTCGGTCATGTCGAGGCAGGCTTAAGAACATATGACAAATATTCGCCGTTCCCGGAGGAGATGAACCGTCAGCTTACGGGCAGAATTGCCGATATGAATTTCTCGCCCACGGCGCAGAACAAAGCAAATCTTCTTAAGGAAAATGTTGATGAAAGCACAATATTCATAACGGGTAATACCGTTATAGACGCACTGAAAACAACGGTTCAGCCGAATTACCGCTTTAAGGATAAAACGCTCAATGAGATAGATTTTGAAAACAGACGCGTTATAATCGTAACTGCGCACAGACGTGAAAATCTCGGAAAGCCGCTTGAAAATATATGCAATGCGTTAAAGCATATTGTGGAAAAATATGAGGACGTTGAATTGGTTTATCCCGTTCATCTCAATCCGGCGGTGCGTGAAACCGCATTCGGAATATTGGGAGACACCGAAAGAGTGCATCTGATAGATCCGCTTGATGTTCTGGAGCTGCATAATGCAATGTCAAAAAGCTTTATGGTGATGACGGATTCGGGCGGAATACAGGAGGAGGCTCCCGCGCTTGCAAAGCCTGTGCTTGTGCTGCGCCGTGAGACGGAGCGCCCCGAGGCTGTTGAGGCAGGTACGGTAAAAATTGCCGGTGTTGACAAGGACGTTATAATAAGCCTTGCCGAGGAGCTTTTAGACAGTGAGGACGCATACAATAAAATGGCGCACGCCGCAAACCCCTACGGTGACGGAAACGCATCAAAAAGAATATGCGAGGCGCTTTTGTATGAATTTGGTATTTCAAATGAGCGTCCCGATGATTTTAAAATCTGAGCCGTAAGTGACAGAATTTAAAAAGGAACCGAACCCCCAAAGGTCAGACCCTTTACAGCGCAGCGGTTTTATAACTGCTGCGCTTTATTTATATGGTTTTTGGGGTACTGATTTTCGGTTTATTGATTGACAATTGATTTGTAATAATTCCCGAAGTCGGCAAGCGTGTCAATAATCGGGAGCATTTTAAGCCCCAGCTCCGTCAGTCCGTACTCTACTCTCGGGGGCAGCTCGTGATAATCGTGACGGTAAGCAAGACCGTCGTCAATCATCTGGCGCAGGCTGTCCGTCAACACCTTTTGCGATATTCCGTCCAGGTCTCTTTGAAGCTCGTTAAACCTCCACGGACGCGCTTTCAGATTTCGAAGAATGAGAAGCTTCCATTTTCCGCCGATTAATGCTACAGCCGTTGCCACCGGGCATGCCGGCAATTCCTGTTTCGTTTTCATTTATCACCATTCCTTTCCATGCTGTAAGACATAAAATTTAAGTCTGAAAGAAAATCGCTCAGGGTGCTGTACGGGCTGCACTTCTCGCTGCGGTTCGGTCACTGAACGGCTCTGCCTGTCAGAGCTACCCCTTGCAAAAAGTTGTGCTATGGGTGATTTTATTCAGACTTTATCATCTTTTAGGTATATTATAGCACACATTTGAAAATTTGTATACAGTTATAAAAAAGTGCGTACTTGTTTTTGGGTGTATATGATGATAAACTATAGTCAAGCAAAAAGAAATTGCTGAAAAATCAGGGAGGTATATATCATGAAAAACTACACAAAAACAAACATCGGAAACGAAGGCAGAACAGAGCTGCACGAAAAGCTTGCTTTAACGGGCGCGGAGGTCAGCATTAACCGTCTCCCGGCAGGAGCAGGGGTTCCGTTCGTACATTCTCACAAGAACAACGAAGAAATTTACGGAATAATTGAGGGAAAAGGCAAAGCGGTAATTGACGGCGAGGAAATCGAAATCAAAGCCGGCGACTGGCTTAAGGTTGCTCCGGCGGCAAAACGTCAGTTTTCCGCGGCTGAGGATTCGGGAATTACCTTTGTCTGTGTGCAGGTAAGGGAAAATTCGCTGGACGGCTTTACCGCAGATGATGCAGTGGTTTATTAAATTAAACAAGGGATAGGAAAAACTAAGGCTGTTTAAAAGGTCAATTGACCTTTTAAACAGCCCGTTTTATTTTACTTATTCCTTTCCTGCCGCTTCAATTATTTTTTCCGCAATATTTGCAGGCACCTGCTCATATCTTACAAATTCAAATGTAAACATACCTCTGCCCTGGCTCATGGAGCGCAAATCAACGGCATACTTAAACATTTCAGCCTCCGGCACCTCCGCCTCGACCATGTTAAGACCTTTCTTGTCGCTTTCGCCCATGCCCATTATTCTGCCGCGGCGCTTGTTTATATCGCCGATAACGTCACCCATTATATTTTCGGGAACATAAACCTTAAGGCAGCCTACCGGCTCCAGAAGTACCGGCTTTGCCTGCTTCATGCCCTCTTTATAGGCAATCGATGCAGCCGTCTTGAATGCCATTTCCGATGAATCCACGGGGTGGTATGAGCCGTCCAGAAGCGTAGCTTTCAGGTTTACAACCGGGTATCCGGCAAGCACACCGTGCAGACACGAATCACGCAGTCCTTTTTCAACCGCAGGGAAGTAGTTTTTGGGAACACTTCCGCCGAATACCTGTTCCTCAAAGAGCATATCCTCGGTCATTCCCGGCTCGAACTTAATCTTTACATGACCGTACTGACCGTGACCTCCCGATTGCTTTTTGTGCTTGCCCTCAACGGTAGCCTCGCCCTTTATGGTTTCACGGTACGGAACAATCGGCTCCGACAGCTTTACGCTTACGCCGTACTTGCTCTTTAATTTGTTTACAAGCACATCAATATGCTGTTCGCCCTGACCGTTTATAAGAGTCTGCTTTGTCTCGGAATTATTTGTAACAGTGAATGACGGATCCTCCTCGGCAAGCTTCATAAGACCGCCTATAATTTTTTCCTCATCGCCCTTTGTAACAGGCTCTGCCGCCATTGAAAGCACGGGTGACGGGAATTCTATGCCGGTAAGAATTATATTCTTATCCTTGTCGCACAGAGTGTCGCCTGTTTTGGTATTTTCAAGCTTTGCCGTACAGCCGATGTCGCCGGCTTTGATTTTTGATGCTTCAAGCTGCTTTTTGCCGCACAGCATAAATACCTTGCCTATTTTTTCGTTGCAGCCGCGGTTCGGGTTATAAAGCACGGAATCGGAATGAATATCGCCCGAATAAACTCTGAACAGCGACATTTTTCCGACATACGGATCGGCAATGGTTTTAAATACGATGGCTGCCGTTGTTTCCTCCTCGCTCTGTACAACCTCAATCGGCTCGGCGCTGTCCGCAACACGCGCGATTTCCTCGATTTCCGACGGCGCCGGCAGATACTTTCCGATGCCGTCCATAAGCGAGCGCACACCGATATTATCCTGACCGCTGCCGCAGTAAACGGGATATATGCTTCCGTCCTTGACACCCTTTCTGATTGCGCCCTTTATCTCATCAACGGTAAACGGTTCGCCGTTGAAATATTTGTTCATAAGCTCCTCGTCCGTCTCCGCAACAGCCTCCATAATCATATCGCGCAGCGGAGCGACAACCTCTTCCATGCCATCCGGCACGGGGATTTCAACTCTGTAAATGCCGTCATATCTGCGCGCGGTCATATCCACAATGTCGACAAAGCCCTTAAACTCGTCTCCCTCGCGTATAGGATAAACAAACGGCGTTACCGACTTTCCGAAAACCTCTTTCATCTGTTCCAGCGTTTTCTGGTAATCTGCGCGGTCGTCGTCTATTTTGTTTACGAAAAACATTATCGGAATACCACGCTGCCGCGCATACTCAAACGTCTGCTCCGTTCCTACGGAAACACCGCTCCTGCCGCTTAAAACAACAAGTGCGCTGTCTGCCGCACGCACACCCTCCTTTACCTCACCGGCAAAGTCGAAAAATCCCGGAGTATCTATAATATTGTATTTCATATCCTTCCATTCGATGGGTGCTACCGCCGCCGAGATGGAGAATTGTCTTTTTATTTCTTCGGGATCACAGTCGGTTACTGTTGTTCCGTCCGACGGCTTTCCGAGTCTGTCTGTAGCCTTTGCGTTGAAAAGCATTGCCTCGGTAAGCGTCGTCTTGCCGCATTTTCCGTGTCCCGTTATAACCACGTTTCTGATTTCGTCCATTTTGTAAGTCTTCACTGTGAGCCTCCGTTCTGCCGTCTGATAACGGCATAAATTTCAATCTACTTAATACTTACCACAATATATACAAACCGAAACATTATTTTGTCTGTCATTTTATATAAACTTAACAATTGTTTTTTGTGCATTAATACCGACTGAGTATTATAATTAAGAATATAATAAATATTTTTAAAATTACGCTTGAAAACCTACAAAATCTATGTTATTATAGTGGTATGAATAGAGGTGGAAAAAGTGAAAATATCAACCAAGGGACGATATGCATTGAGAATGATGCTGGATTTGGCAGAGCATCAGAATGACGGATATGTGGCATTAAAGGATATAGCGCAAAGACAGGAAATTTCAAAAAAATATCTTGAACAGATTATCCCGGTTCTGAACCGTTCCGAATTTCTTAACACAAGCCGCGGCTTTAAAGGCGGCTACAGACTTGCAAAAACTCCCGACAAATATACCGTAGGTGATATTCTGCGGCTCACGGAGGGCGGACTTGCCCCGGTTGCATGTCTGGAGCATTCTCCGAATCAATGTGAAAGGAACGAATCCTGCGCCACCTTGCCGGTATGGCAGGGACTGAACAGGGTGATTAACGAATACCTTGACAGCGTTACTTTGCAGGATATACTGGACTCCGAAAAAAGCCACATTGCAAATGATTATGTTATATAAGGCTGTAAATCCCCTCAAAAAGGGGATGTTAAAAAAACCCAAAGCTTTTTTCCTATCCCCTCAAAAAGGAGCTGAAAAAACACATTTTTTCAGCTCCTTTTTGTTTTACTTTGAATTGTATTTATTGTCCATCACAAGATAGCGGTAATACTCAACCAGCTTCTGAATACCTGCGCCGTTAAGCTTTGAAAGGTCTATAGTACAAACCGCCAGCTCCGTAGAGGAAAGCTTCGGCGCCATACCGAGCAGATATGACGGAGTCACATCAAATATTACGCTTGCCTTGGATATGGTATCGGTTGAGGGCATGCGCGTACCTGCCTCCCAGTTTGCGACCGATGTACGCGATACTCCGAGAAGAGCCGCAAGCTGCGCCTGTGAATACCCGCTTTTTGTGCGCAGGTCCTTAATCTTTTTTGAAAAACCTTTAATCATTTTCTTCCTCCGAAATGTTTTCTTCACTGTTTTTCTGTTCTCTCACGCGGTTAAATATTTCCATAAATTCCTCGCCGCTTATTGTTTCCTTTTCAATCAGAAATTCCGCAATCGCATCGAGAGCATCACGGTTTTCCGTAAGCAGGCGGTATGCCTTTTCGTGACATTCTTTCAGCACCGCAACGATTTCGTTGTCAATATCGGTTTTTGTTTCCTCACTGCAATTCGAGACATTTCTGCCGTCAAGGTATTTATTCTGTACGCTTTCAAGTCCTGCCATGCCGAATTTATCCGACATTCCGTACATTGTAATCATGTTTCGTGCAAGCGCGGTTGCACGTTCAATATCATTCGATGCACCCGTTGTCTGCACATTGAATACAATTTCCTCCGCACAGCGTCCTGCGAGGAATACCGTTATCTGGTCAAGGATTTCGTCCTTTGACATGAGGTAATGTTCTTCTTCCTCGGGCATCTGCATGGTGTAGCCCAGAGAACCCATTGTACGCGGCACAATCGTGATTTTCTGCACGGGCTGGGTATTTTTCTGCAGCGCCGTTGCAAGCGCATGTCCCACCTCGTGGAACGATACGATTCGTTTTTCCTTTTTGCTTAAGATGCGGTCTTTCTTTTCTTTTCCGGCGATGATTACCTCAACCGCCTCCATTAAATCCTCCTGCATTACAGCCTGTCTGCCGCAGCGTACCGCTCTCAGTGCCGCCTCGTTTATCATGTTTGCGAGGTCTGCGCCGACTGCTCCGCTCGTTGCGAGAGCCATTTCGTGCAAATCCACCGATGAATCGGTTTTAACGTTCTTGATATGAACCTTTAAAACCTCCTCACGTCCTTTGAGGTCGGGCTTTTCAACTATGATGCGCCTGTCAAAGCGTCCCGGTCTTAAAAGTGCCTTGTCAAGCACCTCCGGTCTGTTTGTCGCCGCCAGTATCACAAGTCCCTTTGACGAATCAAAGCCGTCCATTTCGGAAAGCAGCTGATTCAGCGTCTGTTCACGTTCGTCATTGGAGCTTATCTGATTATCTCTCGATTTTCCTATTGCATCGATTTCATCAATAAATATTATACACGGTGCCTTTGCCGATGCCTGCTTGAACAGGTCACGCACTCTCGACGCACCGACTCCGACAAACATCTCGACAAATTCCGAACCCGAAAGCGAGAAAAACGGAACATTTGCTTCGCCTGCGACAGCCTTTGCCAGAAGCGTTTTACCCGTTCCCGGAGGCCCTACGAGCAGCGCGCCTTTCGGCTGCTTTGCACCGATTGCGGTATATTTTGAGGGGTTATGCAAAAAGTCCACAATTTCGTTAAGCGACTCCTTTGCCTCCTCCTGCCCGGCGACATCATTAAAGGTTACGCCGGTTTTGTTTTCTATATTATACATCTTCGCATTCGACTGACCGATGCCCATAATTCCGCCTCCGCCGCCCATGCGTTTTGATGCGAACCGGAACAGCAGCGAAAGCATTGCGCCCATAATCAGGAGCGGCAGAATATAGGTCATAAAGAATGCAAGCAGCGGACTGGTGTTCTGAATGTGCGTGTAATAAGTCACGCCGTGGTCGTCCAGAAGCTGCAAAAGCCTGTCGTCACGTATATATCCCGTCTTGTATATCGGACGGCTCTGCTCCTCAAGCCGCTTTCTGACGTTGTCCGTATTTATTCCCCACGAGCTCATCGCATTAAGCACGGAGTCATTTTGCGCCGCTGCTTTCTCGTCCGGCTGACCGTATATAATATATTGGTCGGCTTCTATGACAACCGTATCAACTTTGTTATCGTTTACCATTGTAAGAAACTCATTATACGTTATTTCCTGCGCGGTATCCGACGAAAGCGAGGTTATAAGAAAATTCAGCAGTATTGTTGCCGAAACCGATATTATAAGAAAAATTATAATCGGGTTTTTAACCGGATTGGGATTGGGCGTTCTTTTGTTATTATTATTATTGTTCACCGAAATTTTGTCCTTTCCGAAATTTAATGCAATTTATCAACTATATTGTACCATGGAATTTGATTATTTTCAA